>JAPDPQ010000012.1:0-140428 GCA_034506395.1 candidate division KSB1 bacterium
CATCGCCAGGGGTGGCAATGAGCCGAGGCTTGTTGGGCGCTACGGCAAAGCGATAATCGCTGTCGTAGATGCTCTGGACCGTCCGTTTGCGCCGTGCCAGGGTCTCCAGGTCATCGGCAAATAACAGGGCCATAGAATAATTTTCGGTCTGTCCTGCCTTGAGTCTGATCGGGCCTGAGGCGAAGAACATCCCCAGATTGCCACCGACCAGAGGCGAGGGCGGTGCTTCCTCTGGATTTCGGGAGCGTCGGAAAACATTCCAATTTTGTTCGTCATTGGTCAATTCATAGTAGTGCACATTGAAAATCTCGAAACCTGTGAGGCCGATTTGGTCCGACTCGTCCTTATCGGTCTTGCCGAAATTGGGTTCGCCAGGCAGATTGCCTCGTCCCAGGGTCGGCTTGCCATCGCCTTCGCCATCGTCAGGGCCATCATAACCTGCATCGTACGGCCCCAGGCCATCCTCGCCGACATCGTCATTGAGTGGTTCGCCTGGATCCCAGTGGCCATTGTCATTGACATCGGTAAACGAGCGCCAATCGCCATCCTCATCCCCAGACCAGTGGGGCGCTGGCTCACGGCCAAAATGCTTTCTGAAATTATCGACATCAACGATCCCGTAGGGGTACTGATCGAGCCAGACGCCAGCGGGATTGATCCGACTTTCATCGATGAGGCCGTCGGCATCATTGTCACGACCGTCGTAGGTGATGCCAGGGCTTTCCAGGAATGCGAAGCCACCAACGCCCACCTTCCAGCCCCGATAGCCTTTGTAGTCGTTATCCCAGGCATAGGCGATGTCCAGATCCAGATCGTAAGAACCCGCATCGTCCATATTGTCCATGTCCTCGCCTGGTAGATCGCCCATGCCCCAGTCCGTATAAAACGCAAAGTAAACGCTATCGTAATCGGTTTTGCCTTCATTGGTGATGAAATAGAGGGCAAAAATGGCATCCCGAGCCAGCACCTGGGCCCATTGGAAATATCGGGCGGCGACTTCCAGTCCCACGCCACGACGGGATGTATCGGTGGGATCGGGGTAGAAATCCCATTCCAGATCGAGATCATCATCGAACACGAAATAGGTCTCCAGTTCGGCCTGGGTTTTGCCCTTGCCGAACCAGCCGTTCCAGTAGCCATCCCAGGATGGGGGTTTGTCGGGCCAACGCAGCGGCCAGGTGCGTGGGTCGTCGCTCATGGCAGGAGAATCCGATCCCTCACTGAAATATCCTGGCAGCGGGGCCCAGCCCCAGAGCTCACTGGGCCTGGCGGGATTGTAATCCACAAATTCACGGTACTGGGTCTCCATTGGGTGGATGCGCTTGCCACTGCGATCATTGGTCGCCACGCAGACGATCAGCGCTACACCATCCTGGTACTCATGTCCCGTGCCCTGGGGCCATTCGCACGAGGGGCTCCAGGGATGCTCGGCGATCTCGCCCCAATTCTTGAAGCGAGTGGCAATCCGATTGCCATCCATGATACCAGTGCGCAGCTTGGAAAGATCACCTGTATTGGGATCAGGCACTCGCTGCTGAATCCCCTCCTGAGAAAACAACAGCGTGGGAACGGCGATGATTGAGAGTAGTATCAGCAGGAAAATTTTCTTGTTCATTATTCGACCTCAATTTTTAATCTGAATCTGTTTTGGCCTGTCATTCCTGCGAATGCAGGAATCCTTGGGATTAATCACATTAATCATGGGGTGCCTGCATACGCAGGCATGACATTTTCTCCTCTGTCATTCCTGCGAAAGCAGGAATCCTTTTATTGATGAAGTTAAGGCGTTAGCCTTTTAATCACACAGCGAATCCAGGAATCCCTTTGCTTGTCATTCCTGCGGATGCAGGAATCCTTGGCTTATGCCCAGTCTAAAACCTAATGAGACCCCTGCATGCGCAGGGGTGACATTGAATTTCGCCCCTGTGTCATTCCTGCAAATGCAGGAATCTCTATGTTGAATCCCACTCGTCTTGGGATGCCTGCATGCGCAGGCATGACAGTGAATTACGCCCCTGTGTCATTCCTGCGGATGCAGGAATCTCTTGTGTTAAGTCGCACTCGTCATGGGGTGCCTGCCTTCGCAGGCATGACAGTGAATTACGCCCCTGTGTCATTCCTGCGGATGCAGGAATCTCTTGTGTTGAGTCGCACTCGTCATGGGGTGCCTGCCTTCGCAGGCATGACATTCGCTTTTTTATCATTCAAAATATCAACGCAAAACTTCGCACAGCAAAAGTCATTTAATGTATTCCATCCTGCAACATCCTGTTCATCCTGTCAATTTAAAAGCCCACTGTCAGCCCAACTTGAACCTCCCTGGGGCTGGAATAGAAATCGGGCCTGATGAAATAGTCTTCCAGGGAATTGATGCCACGAGGCTGCAGATAGCCCATGTGATATGGCGTAAGAGAGTAGCCTGCCCGACCCGTATCGGGAAATACATCCCGCTCGTTCAGCCGATCGAATAGATTGAAAATTCGGGCAAACAGCGAATAGCTCAAACGCCCGAGTTTGAAATTTTTGATAAGATACATATCGAAGGTATAGATCAATGGCCGTCGGGCATTATTTTCGATGTAAGCACCAGTCCCCCAGACGGAAGTGTATGGGAATCCCGTAGCCAATCGGCCAATCAGACTCACATTGTAGCTGCTCGGATCGCCGATGGTGAGCGTGGCGTTGATCTGATGCTGTCGATCCCAATCCAGCGGTCGCATCTGTTTCAATGTCTCCAATCCCGACAGCGTGTTCAAATAAGCATCGTTGGGATCCGAGGCATTGCCTTTGGCGACCTGGTAGGTATAATCCACCGAAGCGCCCACACCCGTGATGCCAGCGGTCTGCCGTTTTTCGAGCGAGACAGTGATGCCTTTCACATTGGCATAGTCCCGATTGATATAACGAGCGTAATAGCCACCAGTGAACAATCGCAGCACCTCTGTGCCCAGGAGATTGCGGATATCTTTTCGATAGGCCGTGACATCCAGGGCAAACTGGTCTGAGAGCTGCTGCTGCAGTCCAATTTCGTAAATTACGGTCTTCTGCGGTTTGAGCGAGGCATTGCCCAGCGTGTTCAACGTGCTATTAGGCGGCGGCGAAACTGTGCTTTGCAGCAGAAATAGCTCGAACTCGGGATTCACGTAAAGATAATCCAGGTTCGGCGTCTGGAAGAAATGGCCATACGACACGTGGATTACGCCACGGCTGGTGATGGGGTACGCCAAGCCGAAGCGGGGGCTGAATTGCGCCGAAGCATTCGCTCGCTTTTTCGCTGAGGCAGTGGGATTGGAATAATCCAGCGGCACTTCGCCATCAGGATTGAAATAATCGAATCGCACTCCAGCATTGACAATCAGATCCGTGAATTCCATCTTGTCCTGGATATAGGCGGAGAATTCAGTGGGATAATGTGTGTACCGATTATTGTTAAAAGCTGATGGCGGGGGAATTCGCTCGGCGCCATCGGTAATCACCTCAAATTCGTGCAACCAGAGTCGATGCCGTTTCGCTTCCACTCCCAATTTGAATTGATGGCTATTGGTCACCTGGCTGGTGATATCGAATTTGCTCAATAACGTATTGGTGCTTCTTCGAAAATTCCACATCTGCATTCCGCCGCTCAGGAAGGCATTAGCGCCAGCATCTTGCAACCTTCGCAGCGACACGTAGCGAGGATCGAATGGATCTTCATAGACGTACTGTTTGTATTTTGTCAGAAAGTAGTTCGTTTTCACTGTGAAAAAGGTCCGCTGGCTCAGCACATGGGTCCAGATCAGATTGTTATTGAACCCGTTATTAAAGCGTTTGTAATCGCCATCAGGATTCAGTCGGAAGCGATGGTCGTAGTTTTTATAAAATTGATCTTGAACCAGCAGTTCGTAGCTCAGTTTATCAGATGGCGAGAAAGTATAAGTCAATTTCATTAATCCCGTGACTCGTTTTTCGGGATTCATGGGCACAGGTTTCGCTTTGTTGATCAAATCCTGGGCAATTTCCTTGGAGTAATTGTAAACCTGCCCTTGGGACATAATTTTCCAATCAGATGAATTTGGCGCCGAAAAATCGGATTGATCCGATGGGACAAACACTTTTTTGCCATAAATATAGCCGTCGGTATCGAACCAGCGGCCATTGATATAAAACGATAATTTGTCTTTCATGCCAGGAACAGGTCCACTAAGGCTCGCTTCAAAATTGTAGGTAGGATTTAATTTGTCAATGTTCCAGAAAATGTTTTTGTGGTCGCTGAGGTAATCTCCCAGGTAGGTGGAAAATTCGCCCGAGTAATTTTTCCCTCCCTCTTTGGTGACGATATTCACCACACCCGACATGGCTTGACCATATTCGGCATTAAATGTCCCGCTGATCACTTCCAGTTCGGCGATGGCGCTATTTTCCACTTGAAAGGCATAGGTGCCAGAATAGGCGTCATTCACGGGGATGCCGTCGATCATGTACATTACTTCGCCTGCACGGCCACCCCGAAAATGCCCTTCCACCACGCCCGCTTGCAGATTGACCACGTCAGCGAAGTGATCCACGGGCAGCCTGGCGATCGTTTCGGAGCCGACGACAGCCGAGGTCGACGTCAGGTCCATCTGAATGAGCGGCCGCTCAGCCACGACGGTCACCTCTTCGCCGACATCCAGAATGGTGGTGGTCAGCTCGATTTCCAATTTGGTGGTGAGATCGACCGAGACTTTGACATTTTCATAGCGGAAATTGCTATAGCCGATCATCATCGCTCGAACGGTATAAATGCCTGGCGGCACCATGAGGATGATGAAATTGCCATTGGCATCGGTGGCAGCGCCCAGCGTCGTCCCCTCGATGATGACGTTCACCCCAGGCAAGCCCTGGCGGGTCTCCTTATCGATCACCCGCCCCGCAATTTTACCTGTGGTCCCACCATAGGCGAGAAGCGGCAATAGAGCGGCGAGGATCAGGATTAGAAAGATCAATTTATGGTTTCCCATTCTGATATCCTTTCTCAGTTTGGTGAATGAGAAATGATGAACAGATTACTGAACTTTTTTGGCGATCTATATAAACCTTTAAAAGGCGATATTTCATCCGCATGCAGGAATCTCGTTCCCTGTCATTCCTGCGGATGCAGGAATCCCTTTGTGAAATCCCGCTTATCTTGGGGTGCCTGCATGCGCAGGCACGACATTTTCTTCTCTGTCATTCCTGCGAATGCAGGAGTCTCGTTCCCTGTCATTCCTGCGCATGCAGGAATCTATTTCCCTGTGTCATTCCTGCGAAAGCAGGAATCCTCGGCTTAAGCACAGCCTAAAACCTGATGAGACCCCTGCATTCGCAGGGGTGACATTTGGTCCCGTGTCATTCCTGCGCATGCAGGAATCTCGTTCCCTGTCATTCCTGCGGATGCAGGAACCTATTTCCCTGTGTCATTCCTGCGAAAGCAGGAATCCTCGGCTTAAGCACAGCCTAAAACCTGATGCGACCCCTGCATTCGCAGGGGTGACATTTGGTCCCGTGTCATTCCTGCGCATGCAGAAACCCTTGGATTGAAGCCCACCTATCATGGGGTGCCTGCATTCGCAGGTATGATACAATAAATTTACCCTTGCGAAGGCTACCAGCCCTCGCAAGGGTCTTGACGATAAGCATCAAGTTATTTCAACAAGGTCACTCGCTTGGCAGTGACAAAATTGCCGCTTCTCAAGGTAATCAAATAAACACCCGACGATAGAGCAGAGCCATTATCATCCCGAGCATCCCAGCGAATCTCATAATTGCCCGCTGCCTGGGTACCTTCGAACAAAGTTCGGACCTTTTTGCCCAGGATGTTGTAAACTTCGATCTGGATGTGGCCCGTTCTTGGTACTGCATATTTAATGGTGGTTTCAGGATTGAACGGGTTGGGATAATTTTGACCCAGCTCAAATTCATTTGGAATTTCCGCTCGGATGTAATTGCTAGGCTCGAAAATGCCAGTCGGCAACGCTTCGATCGGCTCGATGGCGAAATCATCATACCAGACTTTGCCCACAGGGTAGGAAGTGAATCGAGCTCGACAAGAGACGCCTGTGGCATCATCGGGAGATTTGGCGATGACCGTGTACAGCCGCCAATCGCCCGCCGCCTCTCGCTGATCAAAATAGTAGAACTGATCGCCACCCGTCAAATCCCAGCTCTGCTGGATATTGCCCTTGTGGAAGAAGAAGCACATGCCCAGTCGATCATCCAGCCGATCGGGCATGACATTGGACGCCACAAACTTGGGATCGGTATTGACGCTGTCCCATTTGGCCCAAACGCTGATCTTGTACCAGGTGTTGGGCTCAGCAGGCACTGGCTCCGAATAGAATACCATCTCATCGGAATTGTTGTCCCACTCGTGCAGCAAGGCCGACCATTCGCCACTGTGAGCCTCGCCTTTGACCGTGTTGGAATAACCTTCTGTCGGACCAGCGTGCCACTCCATCCAGCCCAAAGGCACTTCCATGTCGCTGTTGAACGGCCACATGGTCCAGGGATCAGAACCGCAGCCCACATCGTCGAACCAGACCGTCCCTGTGGCCTTCTTGCCAAATTGCAGCGTGATGTACATCTCATCAGGATTATTGCCTGGCGGCAGAACCAATGCGCCCGTGTATTCGGTCCAATCGGTGTTGGCCGTGCTCTGATCGACCTCTAAAAACGCCTCGCCCAACAGCGCTCCACCACTGAAAAATGAGAACAATGCCCCAATGCGCTCATCATCCGAAGCAGGGTTGGTGTTCACGCCCTGGGTCTTGGCCCAGAAACTGATGGCATAGGTGAGATTGGCCTTGGCGCTGTTCCAGTACAAATTGGCATTGTTGGCGCTCTTCCAACCCACCACATTGTCGGCCGCCGCAGTCTTGACGACTTTCAACGAACGACTGCTGTTGTGGCCATTGGCTAAATCCCAGGTCAACGTGCTACCGCCTGCCCCTTCGTTCAACTTGGTCCAGAAATTGGGCTCTTGAATTTCCAAATCACCGTTGGGTAACAAATTGGTTTGAGCAATCACATAGGTCATTCCTAAAGTCGCCATCAGGAATGTCATTAAAATGAAGCTCCGTAACCACGATTTCATAATTCACCTCCAGATTATTTGGTTTGCGGTTTAATGCGGTTAAATTGTGCTGGTAATGCGAGGGATATTTTTTCTGTGGATCACCTCCTTGTCAAAATGGATATTCATGTTTTTGTTCTTTGCATCTGCCCATAGGTTAGCGAGCAGATTGAGCTGCATTGATTTGGTGATCTGTTAGTGCGATTCGAATGATGGTTTTTTCTGCAATACTTGGAACTTGACTCAACAATCGGCCAAATGGGATGCCTGCTTTCGGAGGCATGACACTCGATGCACTGTCATTCCTGCGGATGCAGGAATCTACTTTCCTGTCATTCCTGCGAATGCAGGAATCCTTGTGTTCAATTCCACTCGTTATGAGATGCCCGCATGCGCAGGCATGACAGTTTCGTGTCATTCCTGCGGATGCAGGAATCTGTTATTTGGGCACAGTACAAAACCTGATGAGCCCCCCTGCCTCTGCTGGGGAGCAGCGAAATAAGAACATCATCCATTAAATCATCGACCCGAATATCAGCTTGAATTTCTGACGACCAGTTCCACAGGCACCAGAATTTTTCCCAGGCTTTTTTTGTGAGATGAGATCAGATCGACCAAATTTTTAACCGCCAGAGCGCCCATGTCCTCTTTATTCACCCTGATCGTCGTCAATTGCGGGTCCATTTGCCAAGAGACATCCACATCGTCAAATCCGACTAGAGCGACCTGATCTGGCACTCTAATGCCTTTTTCTTTTAGACATTTCATGCAGCCGAATGCCATAGCGTCGTTCGCTGCAAAAACAGCGGTAAAAGACGCCTTCCGCTTTCGCAGCTTGCACATGGCGCTATAGCCGTTTTTATCGCCTGGATAGTCTTCGTCAACCACGGCCAAATTTTCGTTGAACGGAATACTGGCTTCTTCAAGGGCTTGCTTGTAGCCTAAAAATCTATCTTGAATGCTAGGATGCGAGATGTCGCCGCCGATAAAAGCAATTTGCCGATGCCCTTTGTCGATCAGATGTTTCACTGCCTGCTTGGCGCCGAAGGTGTTGTCGATCAAAACCGCTGGATAGTTGCCATTGGCTGGAAAATAATCGATAAAGATCAGCGGCAAGTCCATTTGCTCGACATAGGAAATCAATCCGTCGGGGACTCTGCCTGCTAAAATCACGCCATCAACATTTCGTTCCAGAAGAAATCGGGGGATGCATTTTCGATGAAAATCCTGTTCAACCGTGGTGAGCAGAATGTAATAATTATGTTTGCGAGCTTCGAATTCGGAGCCTAAGAAGATCTTGGTATAGAAAGGTTCGGCACGGGAGAAATGATCGCTGGTGAGAATGAAGCCGATGTTGCCGCTTTTTTTAGAAGCCAGGCCCTGTGCCGATCGTTGCGGGTGATAGTCGAGTTCCTTGATCGCTTGCTGAACCCTTTTGGCGGTCTCTTCTGAGACGTTCTTTTTGCGATTCAGCACCAGCGAAACCGTCGAGAGCGACACCCCCGCTCTTTGGGCCACATCTTTGATGGTTGGATTCATAAAATTTATCGAAACGTTTCGATGAAATTTTAAATTGAACCACTTTTATTTTATGATTGCTTTGAAGATTGGCCTAAAATTTATATGACCAATCTTTTGAAATTCATTAAATAATCTCTATTATTGTGGTGACGATAAAATGTGGGAATCCAACTAAAACTTTATTAAAGCGCTTTGAAATATAACAAAAAAAATATGGTTTGTCAAGTCTTTTTTTAAAAATCTTGCAAAGCATCATGGATCAATTTAAAATCATTCCACATGCTCTCAATGATCAGTATATGAGATTGGATGAGCTAGGAACTGGATTTGATGAACTCTTGAAATCGGATGATCGATTTTAAATGCTGACGGTTTAGCAGAGAAAAAGGGGATTAAAGCTTCGCCAGGTGGTGGATCAATTGAACCACTTTTATCGGATCATGATATCTTTTCACCCACTCCCGTCCTTCACGTCCTTTCTGAATTCGAAGCGGTTTATCCTGAATCAATGAGATCAATTGTGCTTTCAAATTTTTTTCGTCAATCACAATGAACGGGTGATCGGGATAGTGCTTCTCGAAACCAGGCGCCAAACACGAGCAAGTGGCGATGCCCATGGCCAGCGCCTCCAATGAATTAATGCCATAACCGAGATCGCCGATCTGGTCAATGAAGATGTGGCATTCAGCCTTGCGTCTGATTGCTTCCTGATAAGGCAGATTTTCGATCAGGATTAGTTGGACGGGAAATTCTTTTTCCAATTCCTGGACTATCGGGATGATCACATCGCTGCCCTTGGCCGCCCGATGGGTGGGCGCATGGCCGATCCGAATGATCGTTTCCTCTCGATGAACAATGGGCTGAAAGCGGCTGGCATCGAATGGGAACGGAATGTGGTGGATCTTGGGATGGAGCTGCAAATGATCGAACTCAACGGTCACATTTAAATCCGATATGGCGTCGATGGGTGGGATCACACCCCGCACTCGCAGATCGCTGCCCGCATAACAGCAGATGATCTTTTTGCCCAGTTGCTTCCATCGAATGACATCACGGCCATTACGGAAGAATCCGACCCCGCCATCGAGCTGAATCACGTCGAACTGATCGAGCTGAAATTGCTGATAGGCTTTTTTGATAATTGGCTGCCAGATCGCTTCCCGAAGTTTGATGAAAAATTTTTCGACAGGATTGGGACGCCAGGTAGGGGGGAGGCTGGTCAATTCAGGCTTGATGTTTGTCACTGTCACTCGAGACTTGCCACCAATCAACCTTTTAAAAGACGTAAAACCTTTGAAATTTAACAAGGGGAGATTCAGACAAATATCCTCTGGAAAACCTCGTGGGTGTTTGGCGAAGGTCATGAGTCGGCTTTCATGACCCAATTTCCGTTCCGCCAGCACAAACGTCATGGGCACGTTGGCGATGTTGAAAGGAGCGATGTGCAGGATTTTCATTTTCGTTCTGAAAAAGGAATAGTGGAATGATGAAATATTGGAATAATGGAAAATTGATTCTAGTATTATTTAGTGTCTGGGCGAAAACTCATAAGTTTAGAATTCAGTCGTCATTGCGAGGAGCGGAGCGACGAAGCAATCTCTTGTTTGTTAAAGAGATTGCTTCGGCAAAAAACGCCTCGCAATGACTGGTAAATCGCAAATCAGGTAGTTTTTGCTCAAGCACTACTTAGTCATATTAAACTGAGTTGTGTCATTCCGAACGGAGTGAGGAATCTGAATATTTTAAGATTGGTTGGCTAAATAAACAGATTTCTCGCTACGCTCGAAATGACATATTCACTCGGTCGGCCAAATTTAGCCCATAACTCCAGCACTCCATCACTCCAATATTCCACTATTCCCCGATGTTTTCAAGGTTCTCAGCAAGCTCGATTATAAAAATCTAATCAAAATACTTCAGCAGCGTATCCCGAAAGATCCCTTGGGCTCCGAAGCTCTCTTTGAAGCGGCCCAGGCCCCAGTTGGGATCCATATTCACGGTAAAAATCCCGAAATCGAGATAGCCATACTTTTCTCGAATCGCCCATTTGATGATCTCGAAAAACAGGCAATTGACGCCACGGTATTGCTGCATGTCTTCGTTGTGGCTGATGTAAAATGCCAACACCACCCGCTGATTGGTGATGAACATGACCACGCCCGCCACCATCTGCTGCTCCACGAAGGCGCCGAACAATCGGATGCGCTCTGGGAAAATCTTCTTCAGCAGCAATAGCTCATCCAACGTGTGCGTGGGCGTGACGTTATGGCGCATTTTCAGGTTGCGTTTTAAAATTTGATAAAAGGTCTCATACTCTTCACATTCTCTCACCACCACGCCCAATTTCACCCCACGCCTGACCGCCCGTCGGGATTCTGGGGAGAAGGTGTACAGCACCTCATTTTCGCCGAAGGTGAGAGGGATAACGCTGGAGATCTCCCGCTTGCGATAGCCGAAGCCGTTTTTGACCAGCGCAAAATCCACGTAATGGCTGGGGCGATGGTAATAGATGATCGGCGGCGGCGTCATCTCCACGCCTTGGAATTGGTGGTCCTGAGCATAGCGGATCAATGCCTCGACGATCTCGAACGTGTCTTTGATCCCCACATCAAATTTGGAGACCAGTCCGCCGTAGGAGGCACCTCGATGGGACGTGAGGATACGGCGATGCTGTTCATAGCGCACCGTCGCAGGAAATAGTGCCACCACCCGCTTCTCCTTTTTGAAAATCAGCGAATGATCTTCAAAACGGTCGGGCGGATGATAGCTCAGAAAGCGACGGGTGTGAAAGATGGTGCCGTTATTGGCGGCCCAGACGAAATTGTCCCACTCCTCGGCAAAGGAGGGGTGATAAGGTTCAACGTAAATCGGCATAGGATATTAATTTTTCCCCACGGATGGTAGAACTACCACGGATGAAAATTTTATAAATTATTAGTGGTGATTCTATCAAAAGCTGAAAGTTATTCTGATTTCTCCCCACGGATGATAGAACTACCACGGATGAAAATTTTATAAATTATTTGTGGTGATTCTATCAAAAGCTGAGAGCTATTCTGATTTTTTCCCACGGATGATAGAACTACCACGGATGAAAATGATATAAAATTATCTGTGGTCGTGCTATCATGCGTTGCGAATCCTTATGGTTTTCCCCACGGATGATAGAGTCGCTAGGGATAAAATTAGCTATCAAATTATCCGTGGTTGTTATATCATCCGTGGGAAATTTTGATGCAATCAAGGCGACGAGATAAAATCTATTTCATCAATTTCACCATGATCGCCTTTTGCACATGCATGCGATTTTCTGCCTCATCGAAGACGATCGAATTCGGGCTTTCGATCACGCCATCGGTGACCTCTTCGTTGCGATGAGCGGGCAGACAGTGCATAAAGTACGTGTCAGGTCGGGCGGATTTCATCAATTGCTCATTAACCTGGAACGGCCGAAAGATCTTTTTCCGTTGCTCTGCCTCGGCCTCCTGGCCCATGCTAGCCCAAACGTCAGTATACACCACATCGGCATTTTTTACCGCTTCATGCGGATTCCGATGGATGGTGATCTCGCTGATGCCAGTTTTTCGGGCATTGGCTAAAATTTGTGGGTTAGGATCGTACCCTTCTGGCACCGCCAGCGCCAACTTCATGGGCACTCGAGAGGCAAAATTGATCCATGAATTCGCCACATTATTGCCATCGCCGATAAAGGCGACTTTCAAATTATCCAGCGTCTTCCGATGTTCTAAAATGGTAAAGGCATCGGCCATGATCTGGCACGGATGCAAGAGATCGGTCAGCCCGTTGATCACAGGGACAGTGGCGTATTGCGCCAGTTCAACGATATCCTGATGGCCGAATAGCCGTGCCATAATGCCATCGTTGTAGCGAGATAAAACACGGGCGACATCCTTCACTGCCTCTCGGGTGCCAACGCCGATATCATTCGGACCCAAATAGAGTGCATGTCCGCCCAATTGAAACATGCCCACTTCGAACGAAATTCGTGTCCGTGCTGAAGGCTTGGCAAAGACCATGGCCAGCGTCTTGCCTTTCAACAGATGATGCGGTTCGCCCCGTTTGGTCTTCTCTTTTAACTCTTTGGTCAGATCGAAAATCTCAAAAATCTCATCTTTGGTCAATTCTGCAATGGAAAGAAAATGTTTGGTCACAGTTACCTCCTCATCTCAAGATGCTTAACCTATGATGCTTTAATTAAAGATCGAAAAATATAAAACCAATAAAGCTCAAGCCAACATACAGTAATTAAATATGGGGACATGCTTGCGAGGTAATCACAGAAGCCTTGGGTTTGCTGCGTGTCCCCAATCATGATTTCTTAACGATTGAATAATCTGTCACAAAATATAACGACTCAGATCCTCATCCTCAACGATGTCTTTTAGTTTCTCGCGCACTTTTTTGTCGGTGATTGTGATTTTTTTAATTTTTGTATCTGGGACCTCAAACAAAATATCCTCCAATAGGGTGGTGAGAATCGTATGGAGACGGCGTGCGCCAATATTTTCAGCCCGTTCATTCACTTCTGTGGCGATTTTAGCGATCTCCCAGATCGCTTCTTCAGTGAATTCTAACTTGACCCCTTCGGTGCTCAGCATGGCTGTGTATTGTTTGATGAGAGCATTTTCGGGCTCGGTGAGGATCCGAACAAAGTCCTCGGTGGTGAGGCTATCTAGTTCCACGCGGATTGGGAATCGGCCTTGAAGCTCTGGGATCAGGTCCGATGGCTTGGAAACGTGAAACGCACCGGAAGCGATAAATAGAATGTGATCGGATTTTACCATGCCGTATTTGGTTAGGACATTGGTGCCTTCAACGACTGGGAGGAGGTCACGCTGAACCCCCTCTCGCGAAACATCAGGACCATGTCCCGAATCTTCCCCAGCAATTTTGTCGATTTCATCCAGAAAAACGATACCAGAATTTTCCACCCTGTGGATCGCTTCTCGGATGACCTCTTCCATATCGATCAGTTTCTGTGCTTCCTCTTGAGCCAGGTAGCGCATGGCGTCGGGAATTTTCATTCGGCGTTTTTTGATCCGCTTAGGGAACATCGGGCCAAGAAGGTCCTGAATATTCAGTCCCATTTCTTCAACGCCCATTGGAGAAATGATTTGCATCATCGGGAAATTCTCTGTCTGCACCTCCATCTCTATGGTTCGTTCATCCAATTGGCCGGCGCGGAGCTGTTGTCTCAATTTCTCGCGGGTGCGATTCCACTTGGCTTTCAGCTCATCGGATTCATCAAGCTGATTTTTGTCCTCGCCCTTCGAGATAGGGGGGAGCAGAATGTCGAGCAACCGTTCCTCAGCCAACTGTTCTGCCTTTTCTTCGACCTCGGCAGTCTTTTCACTTCGGACCATAGATACCGCCAAATCCACTAGATCGCGGATAATGGATTCAACGTCTCGGCCAACATAACCGACCTCTGTGAATTTTGAGGCCTCAACTTTTACGAAAGGTGCATTGGCCAAACGGGCTAGCCGGCGAGCTATCTCGGTTTTTCCTACCCCAGTTGGGCCAATGAGAATGATATTATTGGGCATGATCTCCTCGCGGAGCTCGTCTTCTACTTGAAGGCGACGCCAGCGATTTCTCAGGGCGATCGCCACCGATTTCTTCGCGCGATCCTGGCCGATAATATATTTATCCAATTCCTGAACAATTTGCTTGGGTGTTAATTCATGATCTTGGTTATCCATACGTTTCCTTTATAGTTCTTCAATGACGATATTGGTGTTGGTATAGATACAAATAGAGCCCGCAATTTGCATCGCTTCTTGGACAATTTCCCTAGCACTGAGTTTGGTGTGTTTGATAAGGGCACGAGCGGCTGCCAGCGCATACGGCCCTCCAGAACCTAAAGCCAAAATACTGTCGTCTGGTTCGATCACATCCCCAGTTCCAGAGACCAAGAAGCTATGATTCTTATCCATTACCGCTAATTGAGCTTCCAGCCGGCGCAAATACCGATCGGTACGCCACTCTTTGGCCAGCTCAACGACAGCCCGGGGCAGGTTGCCTTTGTATTGTTCCAACTTAGCATCGAACTTATCGAACAGAGTTAGCGCATCGGCAGCTGCACCAGCAAAACCGACCAAAATCGTATCGTCGTACATCTTGCGGATTTTTCGAGCGCTAGTTTTCAAAATCGTGTCCCCGAAGGTCACCTGGCCATCGCCAGCCATGGCCGCTTTGCCTTTGTGGCGGATCCCAAGAATCGTTGTCGATCGTGTTTTCATTTTGTCCTTTTTCATTTGATAGTTGAGGTAAGCACAGTTAGCTATAACACTCATTTCTTGATTTTCCCCCTTTCGATTTGAATCATAGTCATCCTGCGATCGCTGATTTATTTCGATCAAATTTTTCGACGCAGCCGGGAGACCGGGATCATCATTTGCTCGCGATATTTGGCTACAGTTCGACGGGCAATATTGAAACCCTCTTGTCTCAGAAGTTGAACGATCTTCTGATCGTTATAAGGCTTTTTCGGATCCTCTTTTTCAATGATCTCTCGGATTCGATTTTTGATCTCTTTATTCGAAACATCCTCGCCATCATCCCGCTTGATTTTCTCGCTAAAAAAGTGTTTCAATTCATATACTCCATAATCGGTCTGAACATATTTTCCATTGGTCACGCGGCTAACCGTCGAAATGTCCATCCCAATTTCATCAGCAATATCTTTTAGGATCATTGGCTTCAAATAATTTGATCCTTTCTCAAAAAAATCGCGTTGGCGCCGAACAATTGCTTCAACGACTTTCAGAATGGTAAGCCGTCGCTGATGAATGGAGTTGATCAGCCAGCGGGCAGATTCGAGCCGATTTTTGATAAATTCTTTAGTCTTCTTGGGCGTGTTTTTCTTATCGAGCAACAGCTTTTTATAGCTATTATTAATACGCAAATGAGGGATATTCCAATCGTTCAGAATGATCTTAAAATCGTCCCCCTCCTTCGTGACAATGACATCTGGGGTAATGCTATTATCATAGAGACTGGGATAGCCTTCGCCAGGCTTAGGGTTCAACTTAGTAATGATGTTCAGTATCTCTTTGAACTCCTCCAGACTAATTCCCAATTTTTTAGCGATTTTCTCGAACCGCTTGTTCTTGAAATCTTCAAAATGATCTCTGATTACAGCAATTGCCAATTCATTTCGTTCTGGCAATTCTTCAAGTTGAATCAACAAACACTCTTGCAAGTTTCTTGCTCCGATCCCAGGCGGATCGAATTTCTGAATCACTTTGAGCACCTTTTCGATTTCCTCGACTGTCACATCAAGATTCTGAGCCATGAGCTCCAGATCATAATTTAAATAGCCCACCTCATTGATATTCCAGATGATGTATTCACCGATCATCCGCTCTTTATCTGAAAGGTCGGTCAAGTTTAGTTGTTCCAGCAGATGCTCGGGCAGGCTTGTTTGGCTCACCTCAGGCCGCTCGAATGTCTCGGCACTTTCATCCTTCGGCGCCTTGATCTCATAATTGTTCTCGTCATTTAAAATCGCGTCCCAATCAATTTCCTCCTGATCCTCCTTAAATTCCTCAATTACTTCCTCTTCGTCTTCGTCGCGATCTTCCTGTCGATCCAGCTCCTCCAATTTGATCTCTTCGACCAAATCCTGTTCCATTTCTTCCTCTTGCTCCAGGTCCTCTTCGAGCAGCGGATTCTGTTCCAATTCCAGTTTAATGCGCTGTTCTAAACTGAGGATCGGTAACTGGAGCAATGTCGACAGCAATACCTGTTGGGGCGACTGCTTCATGTAAAGCCCCATTCGCTGTGAAATATTAACATTCATCATAGCTTTATGCACCCTTCCGCAAACACTTTGTTAGCATTCATTGGTTTTGTGAATAATGAATCGGTTTCACCGATTCAACAGAGTTCGACCCCACAAAATCCATCCGTCTCCGAGAAAATGTCATGGCCGAAACGTCTTTCTCGCCAAAAACAGCTCTTTGTTAACGATGAAATCATCGATCTAATCGAAATTTCTCTCCCAAATAGAGCCGTCGGGTCTCTGGATCATTGGCAAGAAATTCCGAACTGCCCGACTTCAGTACCACTCCCTCATACAGCAAATAAGCCCGATCGGTAATCGAGAGCGTTTCGTGAACATTATGATCCGTAATCAGCACTCCAATACCCTTGCTGGTCAAGCCCTTGACGATCGTCTGAATATCCTCCACGGCGATCGGGTCGATACCAGCGAATGGCTCATCCAAAAGGATGAATTTCGGATTGGTGACCAAAGCTCGCGTAATCTCTACGCGTCGGCGCTCACCTCCAGATAAGGTGTAGGCCTTGTTTTTTGCCAGATGAGAAATGTTGAGTTCGTTCAGCAATTGTTCAAGCCGTAGCTTGCGTTCTGAGCGCGACAGGGGCATGGTCTCCAGAATTGCTAAAATGTTTTCTTCAACCGTCAGCTTTCGGAAGATCGACGATTCCTGTGAAAGATAGCCAATGCCCATCCGTGCCCGACGGTACATCGGCAGATCGGTGATTTCCTGGTTATTCAGCCAGATTGTCCCCCGGGTAGGCCGAATCATCCCAGTGATCATGTAAAAAGTGGTGGTTTTGCCAGCACCATTCGGCCCTAATAGTCCAACGATCTCGCCCTGTTCAACATACAGGCTGACCTCGTTCACAACAGTTCGTTTGCTATAGATCTTTACCAGTCGTTCCGCTTGTAGCTTCAATTTCATTCGATCTTCCCAGGAAGTATCATCGGTTTCAAATTGGGCGGGAAATAGGTACCGGAAGAGAGCTGGGGATTGCTCTCCACCAGAATCCGTTCGATGCGTTGATCTCTGATGAACACACTGATCTTATCACCGATGATTTTGTTCATGCCCTTCTCTTCTTCATCTTCATAGATGTAATAATAGCTGGTCGCTTGATTTTCCACCGTGACCTGAACCAACTGGTCGTCCTCAAAGTACATGGTGATGAGCTGGCCAGTCAATGTATTGACTCGATGGTCCCAAGCTACCGTGTCCACTCGAGAAGTGACCAGCGCCTGGCCGGTCACCACCGCTTTGACCAATTTATTTTTCTCGATAAAAAGCTGGATTTGTTCGCCAGAAAGCTGGTCGCCTCCCTGCCATGCAACTGGTTTTTGGAGCAAAAGGATCTCATTCCGATCGCGATAAAATTCTGCCCGACCACAACTGGCATTGGCTTTGCCCTGTCGGATCATGACACTGTCACTCACCACTGCTTTAGCGCCGCCTTGAAACAGCTCCATGGTTAAGCTGGTAATCCAAAGCGTGTCTGTACCTGTGGTATCGCGACGGGTGAGGATCGGATGTCCCGTGATCCATGCATAATCATTGGCATTATCAAATTTCGCCAAAGCACCAGTGATCTGAATATAATTAATACTATCGATGATTACAACATTTTTTTCTGCCGTAACGAGATCTTCATTTTTGTCATAAGCGATCTGTTCAGCGATCACCTGGCGTAATGAATCTTTTAATAATACCCGACCAATGGCTTGAAACAATTGGCGATCGCCGAAATAATATACCTGTTCAGCGAATAGGCTCTTGTTGCGATCATAAACTCGAACGTTATTGCGAACGATGGTCTGGCGTTTATCGCGCCAATACTCCGCTTCCCCGCAAAACATCTCCGCTACGCCCTGCCGCAGATGGACATTTCCAATCATTTTAATGACATCCCCTGAGGCATTCTTTGAATACCGAACCGTATCCGCGTTGATGATCTCTAATTTCTCCTCATCGGGCTTCTGAGCCTGAGTGACTTCCCCTTGCATGAAGATCGCGCCTAATAAAACCCAGCAAAATATAAAGAAGTTTTTTTTCATACCTTCAATTTGAATCTATGTAGTAACGTACCCGTAAGTTTGTGCATGACCTCTATCTCGATTATCTTATTCCTCTTTTTTTGACTTTTTCCGCTCTGGTTGAAGATTGAGGTCCAATGCCCGGCTGGTTTTACCAGAAAAAGCGATGATGCGCCAATTTTCGAGATTTTGATCGGATTCGAATCCCTTGCCGTAGAACGTGTCCTGATCAGCCGTGATGATTGTGACAAAATCGTTCGACACGATCTTTTCGATACTGTTATCCCACCGCAAACGTTCAGTCTTTAGCGTGATCCCAGTATCTGATACGACGACGACATTGCCGAACGCCTCGATGTTATTGGTTGTTTCATCCAACCTGCCTCTGTCCGCCACCAGGTTCGAAGTATGCATCCCCTGCTCGTTGAAAAAATCGACCATCACCTTTCCATCGAGTTCCACCAGTTGGCGCTCCTTAAACCGTTGCATGTGGCCATATCTGATGACGGCAGCAACCTTGCCATTTTTGCTGGTAGTCACGGTGGAGTTCCAACCCTCCTGGTCTGGGATTTCATTTACATTTTGTTGCGATGTCAGTTGCGATTCCCTGGTTCCGCAGCCGAAAGCCACCAGCATGGCGACAAAGATAATACAAAATTTTGGACTATTGTTCACTTCGATCCAGCGTCCGCTTTTTCAAAATTTTCTCAGTCAATTCCCAATTCGGCGACCTCATTCCTTTGAACCTGCTTGTTAATGGAGGTCTTTGCTTGCCACGTCCTCGGGCTTTGTTTTCCATCTTTGATGCATCCAAACCCACTGAGTGGGATATTTTTGAATGACCTGGGCGATGGCATCAGAGAAGCGTTGCGTGTTTGTCACACGATCCTGTGATGCATCGCCAGAGATTTCGAGATCAAGCTGGTCACCGATCTCAATGTAATGGCGGTTATCGGGGCCAATATGAATGGCCATCGGGACCACTGCTGCTTGGGTTTTTAGGGCTAAAATTGTGGGACCTACTGGAGTGTAGGCCAACTTTCCTAAAAAATCAATAAAAACGCCATCGACATGGCGGGTATCCTGATCGATCAGCAAGCCGATGATCTCATTGCGTGCCAGAGCGCGCAAAATTTCTCGCGTCGCACCCCCGCGTGCGATATATTTCATGCCGGAACGTTCCCGATTGCTTACCACCAGCGCATCGAGTCTGGGATCGTAAATAGGAGCGCCGACGACATTGACTGGGTAACCTTTTATTGCTAAATAAGCGCCCATCAGCTCCCAGTTGCCGATATGACCAGTTATGGCCAAGACCCCTCTGCCGCGAGCCAGCGCTCGATCTAACTTTTCCAATCCCCAGGCTGTGACGTAGCGATCGATGTTGTGAGAACCGTAACATGGCAATCGAAATGCGTCGGCCATATTCCGTCCCAGATTGATGAATACGGCTCGCGCCATGCGGTAAATAGTTTTTTGATCATAATGAGAGCCATAGATCAGGGTTAGGTGATCGATGGTCTTGCGACGTTCCGAACCAATCAGATAGAACCCGAATAATGCCAGGTTCTTGAGAAATTTTATCGCTGTATCCCGAGCCGCGCTATTGATCCACCGCAGCCCTGCTTTCACAAATATGTAGATCAACCAGTTTTTTATCCGCTTTCGGGTGCGACGCCACAATAAACTCACAGAATGCCGGCCTCCAAAAGGTCATGAATATGAACGATCCCGCGGGGATGATTGTTATCGTCCACAATGATCACTTGCATGATGCTGAAATCGGTCATAAGCTTGAGCGCCTCAGCTGCCAATGTCCCCAGCTTCACCGTTTTGGGATTACGAGTCATGATCTGGCTGGCCTTGAGGTCCCAAATATCCTTGGTTTTCTCAACCAAACGACGGATGTCGCCATCGGTAATGATGCCGATCAATCGATCCTGTTGGTCCACGACGCAGGTGGAACCGAACCGTTTCGATGTAATTTCAAAGATCACCTTTTCTAAAGGCAAATCTTCGGTCACTTTGGGAATGCGATCACCAGTGAACATGACATCGTCGATTTTGATCGATAGTTTTTTGCCCAGACTTCCCCCAGGGTGAAACATGGCAAATTGTTCGGCGGTGAAATTGCGTCGCTTCAGCAACGCCACCGCCAGGGCATCGCCGATGACCAGGGCAGCCGTGGTGCTGGATGTGGGGGCGAGGTTAAATGGGCATGCCTCTTCTTTGACGCTTGCGTCTAAAACGATGTCGCTTCGTTCCGCGATCCGCGAGCGACGATTGCCCACGATCGAGATGATCGGCACGCCAATCCGTTTTAGCACTGGGAAGATCTGAAATAGCTCGCTCGTATTACCACTTTTCGAGATGCAAATCACCACGTCATCCTTATGGACCGCGCCCAGATCGCCATGCATCCCCTCGGCTGGGTGCAAAAACATGGCGGCCGTCCCAGTGCTTGTTAACGTTGCAGCGATCTTGCGGCCAATGATGCCAGACTTTCCCATCCCAGAAATGATCACCCTCCCTTTGCATTGGGCGAGCAGTTCCACTGCCTGAGCGAACTCGGAGTTGATTTTCTGTTCAAGATCAAATATCGCCTGGGCCTCTTTCCGAATGACCTCTTTCCCGATGGAAATCGTCTGAAGCGCTATCTTGTTATTGCTCTCCGGCATAGTTTAAAGTTTTTTATAATCCCTGGTTTGGTAGCGAACTCGCACCTTCAATCGTGACATGAACTGAATCAGCTCCCCAATTGGTCGGGTCTTTTGCGTCATACGCTTTGACCATAATGGTCTTCCGGCCTGAAAGACCCGTCACATTCCAATTGTTCCATTGATATGGGCTGGAGTAATCGGTATAAGACAGTTTATCGTTGATGAAAAAGTCAACCGACCGAATCGGCCAAAGGTATGTCACTTTTACCTTGATCGTATAAAATCCTAATCCGAGGATCGTTTGGTTTTCCACTGGTTGCGTAATCATGACGAACGGTTTCGTTTCATCGCGCACATTCACAAAGACGGTGTCCTTTGTTTTGCTGCCGTTTTCATCGGAGACAGTAATGATAATGGGAAAGCGGCCCGCAGTGGCCGGCGCGATCCAGGTGACCGTCTCTAAATAATTCTCAATGAACGTCCCTCCCAACTTGCACTCCCATCGATAAGACAAAAAGTCGTTTTCCGGGTCTGTGGCCTCGACGTGCAAAGTAGTGGTATCGTTGACAGCGATCTCTTGCGGATTGGCCGTTAAATTGACAATAATTGGAGGTTGGTTGAACAGCATATCCAATGCTTTGCAATTCAGCAATAGCGCGCATTCAGCTATGACAAAAATGCAAATTGATCGCTTCATGGTCTCCTCCCGCCAATTAAAAACTGGCTGCTTGTAAGATTTCTTTTTTGGAGCTTTGAGAATCCTGAACGAGCACCACTGCATATAAGCTGGTTGCGTTTTCGTACCTTGGCAATGGCGCCGAAAAACGAAATGATTTGATCTCGCCATGCTGAATATAAGGAATCGTCTGCACTGGAAGAATTTGTCGGACCAAAAAGCGGTGCCCTTTCATATTCAGGTCTTCGTATATGACAGCAATCAACCGAAGATTTTCCTTCGCGCCATTTCCGTACATGGCGAGCCTCAAGTCGAGTTCAAATCCATTGTTGCTGATTTTTTTTATTCCTTGAAGACCAAAAGGACTGGTTCGTCCAAGCAGCGTTCCAAGCGCGTCCACATACCGCTGCTTAATATTTTCAAAAGAAGCACCCTGTACTCGCTTGGTAAGCCCATTGAACATAGCATCGGGTATAGCTCGTTCAGAGCTATTGGGAACATATTCGTAATACCGCTGATTAAATTCCTCCATTGCATAAATATCGTTCCACCCAGAAACGCGGTTCATCAGATGATATTCCAGCACACAAATTTTGTCCCGATAAATGGTTTCTTGGGCTAATTCCTCGATCGCACCGGTCGCATAACTGCAAAACTCAAACCCCGTGCTATCGTTGACAAATAATTCCACTGCAATGGTCTGCGCGATGGTGGCATTGGGATTTTTTGGATCGAAGGGATTGTTGCGTTCCAGATCACCGCAACGAACCAGTACCAGTCCAATGATCAAGAGAGATGCGATTTGTCTCATATTGTCCTCCTTTTTAAAATTGGAGGGTGAAGGAAACGGAAAATTTTCCTTGTTCCTGGTCTTCGAATGTGGCCTTGATTGGGAAAGCCTTCGAATCGCTGCTGGCATAGATATAGTTATTATCACTCCGATCGCGTTTCCATAGGGCTATTGTTGCCAAAGTTCCCGCAATTGTGGCGCTGAGCGATATGTTACGAGCCCGATAAGAGCGATTTGCATCGGAATAATACCGATCAAAGTCACCAAATAGATCTGTTTGGAGGTAGCGATCGTATTTATTTTGATAATTGAAATGAAAGATGGCCGTCGCGGCGGCAAGTGCGATGGTGCCTAATGCTGCCCAATGCGAGCGATAATTGCGCAATTTGGCAGATTGCAGTCGTTCGCCTTTCCCAGTCAGGTTGAAGATGATGTTTTGGGCTAACAGTCTGATCATTTGCTCAATGTTGTCAGCAGAGCGGCTCGTTACTTTCTCCCCTGAAATCTGACCAGTGCCCGCTTTTATCAAATGCGCATCGATACGGAACTGGGAGCCAATGGCGTTGATCTCTCCCGAGATAATAAAATCTGCTCCAGCCAATCGACCCACTTGCTGGGCCTCTTGCGTAGCCAAGATCCCAGCTTGAGCCAGTGCTTGTTCTCTCAAAATGGCTTCGAGTTTGCTTCGCTCTACCACCAGAAGATCAGTGGAACGCGAGAGCTCCGTTTTTAGCAATTCTGTGATCGTCCGCTCGAAGCGATCGTAGCCAAAAACCGAGCTGTTATTTTTGAAATCCATTACTGCAACGATGATTTTGGTGCTATCCTGGGCTTGCTGTGCAAATAGATTGGGGATTCCCCTCGAAATTAGGAAGACCAACCAGATAAGAATTTTACATTTGTTTATCATATTTGCCCTCCCAGTGATTCGAACCTATAAGTTGTTTCGTTGCGTGTGCAGCGTCCAATGGGATACCGTGAATTCAGAGCTCAGCAGATCGGAATTTCTGGATGACGAATTCCCATTTTCCCTGTCGTTTTAAGATCCATTCAATGATTTCGCGTACCGCCCCTTTGCCACCTGGCAGTTGGCTAATATAATCTGCTTCTCGTTTCACATCTTCGGAAGCATCGGCCACCGTGCAACGCACCCCAACCCGTCTGAGCACTGGCAAATCATTGAGATCATCGCCCACATAGGCGATTTCATGGTCGCCTAGCCCCAAATTTGCTCGAATCTGTTCGTATGCAGCCCGCTTATCCGATTGTCCCTGGAACAAGATTTTGATGCCTAAATCCTCTGCCCGGCGTTGGACCGCCGCCGAAGCGCGCCCAGTGATGATGCCGACTTCCAGCCCAGCCGCTTGAGCCAGTTTGATGCCCAAGCCATCTTTGATGTTAAATATCTTGAACTCTTGATCCGATTCGCCAAGAATGATGCCCCCATCAGTTAGGACGCCATCGACATCGAGCAATAGCAATTTGATCTTGTTGATTTTTTCGGACAGATTCAAGGCTCAAATCTTTTTGATAATACCATCCAGTTCTTTTAATTGAACTAATAATGATCGCAATTGTTGGAGTGGAAGCATGTTGGCCGCATCGCAGAGCGCTTCCTCAACACAGGGGTGTGTTTCAAGAAAGAGCGCCTGCACGCCTACTGCCATACCTGCTCGTGCCAGTGGAAAAATGAATTGCGGCTGGCCGCCTGATTTCCCATGAGCGCCCCCCGGCAATTGCAGACTATGAGTGGCATCAAACACCACTGGATAACCCAGGTTCTTCATGATTACCAACGATCGAAAATCGACGACGAGATTATGGTAGCCGAATGTGGTGCCGCGTTCCGTCAACATAATTTGATCATTGCCAAAATGGACCGCCTTGGCCGCAATTGCCCCCATATCCTCTGGCGCCATGAATTGCCCCTTTTTAATGTTGATCGGTTTGCCTGTCTTCGCCGCCGCAACAACTATATCGGTCTGCCGACATAAAAATGCTGGAATCTGCAACACATCTGCCACCTCAGCCACTGGTGCAGCCTCCTGCGGGGAATGAATATCCGTCAGAATTGGTATTTCGAATGATTGCTTTACTTTTTCCAGTATTCTCAGCCCCTGCTCTAATCCAGGCCCAGTATAGGACTCGATGCTCTGCCGATTGGCTTTGCTGTATGAAGATTTGTAGATATAAGGGATTCGCAACTCGTCAGTGATTTTTCTGATCTCCTCAGCCGTTTGAAGCGCAATTCGCTCGGTTTCGATGACACAGGGACCAGCGATCAGTACAAATGGAGAATTTTCGGTTATTGTAATATTATTGATTCGAATGGCTTTCATGATCCAGAATTCTTTCCAGTTTAGATTTTGCCATCAATATCAAGCCAATTTATTCCAGTGCTTCGGTCCTGCTTACAAAAAACTACGGCGAGAGCCACTCAGTGCTTTGAAGGAACGTTTTTGCCCTTGGCCGCATTTTTTTGAAATTCCAGGGCTGCGGCGACGAACTCACGAAACAATGGGTGAGCGTTCAGGGCGCGGGATTTTAATTCAGGATGAAACTGGACCCCCAGGAACCAAGGATGATTCTTCAGCTCGATGATCTCCACTAAATCCAGATCCGGGTTGATCCCGCTCATGATTAAACCATGCTGTTCAAGCAACGATCGGTACTTGTTATTGACCTCCAGCCGATGGCGATGGCGCTCACTGATTTTCTCGGCGCTATATGCAGCGGCAGCTCGGGTACCTTTTTTAATGAAGCACGGCTGAGCGCCAAGCCGCATCGTGCCGCCCTTGGCTTTAATCCGCTTCTGCTCCTCCATCAAATCGATCACCGGATGAGGAGTGGATTCGTTGAATTCCGTGCTATTCGCATCCCTCAATTGGCAGACATGACGAGCGAATTCGATCACGGCGCACTGCAATCCCAAGCATATCCCAAAAAACGGAATATTGTTTTCGCGAGCAAAACGGACCGCACTGATCTTCCCTTCAATACCGCGTCCACCAAAGCCGCCTGGTATCAGGAGCCCGGAAATGTCCGATAATACCTCGGCTGCATTCTGTTTTTCCAATAGCTCCGAATCCACCCATTTCAAATTGACGCGCGTGTCATTTGCCACTCCAGCATGGATGAAGGCCTCGATGATGCTTTTGTAAGAATCGTGAAGCCCCACATATTTGCCGCACACCGCAATGGTCACTTCTGACCCAGGGTTTTTGATCTTATGGACGAATTGTTCCCATTCCCTTAAATCTGGTTTTTTGCAATTCAAATTTAATTCTTCAACAATAATATCATCCAGGCCGCCTTCATGGAACATCAATGGGATTTCATAAATGGTGGAGACATCTGGGGCATCGATGACCGCGCGGATGGGGACGTTGCAGAATAGGGCGATCTTTTTTTTGAGATCTGCGTCCAATTTTGTTTCGGCGCGACAGAGCAAAATATCAGGTTGAATACCGATCTCCCGCAATCGCATCACTGAATGTTGGGTCGGCTTGGTCTTCAGTTCCCCTGCGGCGCGAATATAGGGGACCAATGTCAAATGAATGTTGATAAGATTTTTCGGCCCCACATCCAACCGAAGCTGACGGATCGCCTCCAAAAAGGGCAGGCTTTCAATATCGCCGACCGTTCCGCCGACTTCAGTGATCACCACATCCGTTTTCGTTTCGCCATCTGCTAAATCCAAAATACGACGCATGATCTCATCGGTAATGTGGGGGATCACCTGAACGGTTTTGCCCAAATAATCGCCATTCCGTTCCCGTTGAATCACCGTGTAGTAGATCTGGCCGGTGGTCGTGTTGTTCCGACGCGTCATATCTTTGTTCAAAAAACGTTCGTAATGACCCAGATCCAGATCGGTCTCTGCACCATCATCGGTCACATAGACTTCTCCATGCTGATAGGGGCTTAATGTCCCTGGATCGACGTTAATGTAAGGGTCCATTTTCAGGATCGTGACGTTTAATCCTCGCGCCTGCAATAACGCACCGATTGAGGCCGACGCAACCCCCTTGCCAAGAGATGATACAACACCCCCCGTCACAATGATATATTTGGTATGATTGTTCCCTTTCAAGCTGCTCTCCCATGTAATTGTGCTATGACCCGATCGATATCGGCCGGCACATCCACGCCAATCGAGTCCGTCTCAGTAAGCGCGACTTTAATTTTGTACCCATTTTCCAGCACTCGCAATTGCTCCAGTTGTTCAATTCGTTCCAAAATAGAAGGTGGGAGCTTCACCAACTGCATCAGAAAATCGCGCCGATAGATATAAAGTCCAATATGCTGATAATAGGTCGATTTCATCAACCAGTGCCGCTGATCCCTTTCGTCTCGAAAAAATGGGATCACAGACCGCGAAAAATATAACGCATAAAAGTCCTTATCGACCACCACCTTCGGAATATTCGGGTTATTGAGATCCTCGATGTTTTTGATCCGCTTGACCAACGTACCCATCGGCGCCTCAGGATTTTCACGCATTAACATCACCAGTTGATCGATGACCGCTGGATCGATCAGTGGCTCATCGCCTTGAATATTGACAATGAAAGTGGCCGTTAATCGTTTGGCTACCTCTGCGACCCGTTCGGTGCCATTCGCAGCATCTGGAGAGGTCATGATGACTTCCCCGCCAAAATTCTCAACCGCTTTAAAAATTCTTTGATCATCTGTCGCGACGATCACTCGTTCTAACAATTGAGACAGCCGAGCTTGTTCATAGACCCATTGGATCATCGGTTTCCCAAGAATATCGGCCAGCGGTTTCCCTGGGAACCGCGTTGAGGCATAGCGAGCGGGGATAATTCCGATTGCGTTCATCTGTTTTTTTGCGCGACCTTTTACGCTAACTGGTTCTCTGCTAAAAAGCCATCCTGATTAATCTTTTTTAATCACCTTTGGCACGCTAAAAAAATTGCCTTGGCGAGCCGGCGCATTTTGCAGAGCCTGCTCGGGACTGAACCATGGCACAGCTTCATCGTCCCGCATCCGATTGCCGAGCTCGATGACCTGTGACATTGGAGGGACCTCTGTCAAATCCAGTTCGTTCAACTTGTCGATGTAAGCGACAATTTGAGAAAGCTCTATGGCTAATTTCTGCTTTTCTGTATCGCTAAATCTGAGCCGCGACAATCGAGCGATTCGATCCACCTCTTCAATTGAAATTAACATGAGTATTTTGATTTTTGAGTTTCAACAAAGGATCGCTGGTTATGCGAAACTGATGCCTTTTATGCACCCGATAAAGCGAAATGCGGCCATTCACCGTGCCGCAATACTCAGGATGTGCCTGTTCCGTTTTTTTAGGATCAGCAAAGCATTTCAGCCGTTTCTAATATAAAATAATTCGCTCAAATTGTCAAGCATAAACTTCGATGTGCTGGCATAATTTTTGTTAAGAGATCGATTCCGTAATTCCGACCTTTTCATCGCAACACCGATGATCGCATCTTTTGATGCGATCAAACAGCCCCTGATCTCGAGCGAAAACCTTTATTCAAGCCTTTTTATGCAGCTGGATCAATGATGATCTCAATCCGCTGATCTTGCTGCCAGCCATGCAATTCTGCCGCAATGGCCAGGATATTATTCTTAAGAATCCTTTGCACAAATGGAACCATAGGGATTTCCCGTTGGCCGATTTTTAGGCGAATCGTGCCCTGTTGAATGTGGCAATCCTGATAAGTTTTCTCTCCCTGAATAATCGCCTCAACAAGCTCAGCGCAAGTCAACCCACAGCGCTGGCAGCATTGATCATCCACATACGGCAACATGGGAAAGACTTTAGCTTGAACCAGATCGAATAATTCATCTGCTTGCTGCGCATCTAATACGTTGAACACTGGCATTCCCCGATACTCGTTTCGGGTATTGGCAACGACACCAGCGATTGCAAAGGTGCGGCGATCGATCAAATCATCCAGATCTTCTTCGGTTCTGCCACAGACAATTTTGGGAAGCGGAAATTGTTTGAAACCCTCTACCACTAACCAGTCGCAAGGGATTTTAGAGGCAATTTCTAAAAATTCCATTCGACGGTAGTACATGAAATCCGTCTCCCGCTCCCCACGTGCGATCACCAAATCTGCACCAGCTTGCTTATGGACATAAGTATTGGAATTCGGAGTATCCAATTCAAAATCTTCCCGATGAATATCCTTGATTGTTGCCACAGAAAATCGGGCGCGCTTTAAGCGTTTCACCAACTCATGTACAGTTGTCGTTTTGCCAGATTTATGATAGCCGACGATTTGCAAGGCGTACATATTGAGGATCTCCTGTCGATTGAGAGTGGATAGGTTTTTTCAGAATTCAAGGAGATTACAGATTGGAGATATCTGGATTGCGCATAAGAGTACCGTTTTAAAAATAGATCACCCCATAGGCGTTGATGAGCATGATCACTGTTATCATTCCAAAATCCCAGGCTTTTAAAGGATAAGCTTCTTGAATTTCAATTCGGGAAACAGCACCGTAGCCACGAAGCTCCAACGCCAAAGAGGAGAAAGTCGCATAATGAATGCCCCGAATGACCAATGGCAATAGCAATTTTTTAAGCGATACGTATTTTCCCTTCAGGCTTAGCTGGTTCATATCTATGCCTCGAAATCGAAGCGTCCACAGACCTTTCTTTGCTTCTTGAAACATGAAAGGGATGAATTTCACGGTGGTGAGAAGCAATAGGCTGAATTGCAATGATACTTTCATTTTGTTTAAGAATAAAAGAAATTCGTATAGCGAAACACGGCTGAAGATGTACGCCAGCATGAAAATAATCATGAACCGGATCCAAAGCAAAATCGCCTCGCGCAAGCCATCGGAAAAGACGATCGGCCAATTCCGAAATGCGAGGAGCACTTCGCCTTGGCGGCGAAAGACAATTTGAACCAGCGAGATAATGGTAAGGAGTAGCCCAATTTGCGAGACGCGTCGGAGAAACATTCTGAACTCTCCTGGAGCTGTGAGGGCGATCCAGATGGAAAGAATAATCAGCCATAATAACGGCATGAAATAGCCTCGTTCTGCTATTGCCCAGATGGTCGCAGAGCAACCCAGTAGCAGAATCGTTAGGAAATGGAAATTAGGTCGGAACACGTTCATAATCAACTCGCTCATAATTCGGGCAATGAATCCACCTTATGCCAATCTGATCGTGCCAGCAATTTCATACACCAATCAATCTGATCGGCTTGATAGCCCAAAATTATAGTCTTAGGACCAGGTGGCTGATTGGTTCGATCCAATATAAAATCGACTAACTCGATAACTTTTGGGGCGAACAGATTCGCGGGGAGGTAACCAATAATGAGATAATCTGGCGATTTGACCCATTGCGTTAAAAACCAAGCGATTTTGGTTTCGCCTTCTGAGAGCGATAGCGGTGATCGATAGGCCATTTGCTCAACACCTAGCCTGGTGAGCAATTGGCGGGCAAGGTCGAAATGGCGTGACGCAGGTTGCAGCAGTTGTTCTGCTGCTGCCGCCGCATCTGCGATCTCCTCCTGAACCGTGCGATTGAGAAATAGCGCTGGAAGCAGATTCGGCACCCAGCCAAGCCGTTGGCCGATCCTTGGTAATTGATGAGCCAGTTCACCCCATAAATTATGCTTCCGTCCGATGTGAAATGGGGCCACAAGCTGATCGGCCAATAGGGCGTTGAGCTCTTCACTGTGCTGTTGGAGGATAATGTAATTATTCCCAATCTTGAAATTTCTTGTTAACCAATCGATCATAAGCATGTTAGATGTTTTTCGTTCAACATCCATTTGCCGAAATGGTTCGTTGCACGCTGATGATCCACAAAAATCACCGTGCAGTGATTCTGGCCCAAAAACTGGAAAAATTCCAGCCATTTGGATTTCAGGGCCTCTGAAAAGGATGGAAATATCTCATCGAACAAGAAAAGCTGTGCTTGTTGGACATAGTAAATCAGGCTGAGAGCCAGAATCTTCTGCTGATGCATTGCAGTCTTAAAAGGGATGTGCCACATCTCTTTGATTTCTGGAAAAAAAACCGCGAATTCTGCTAAGCGTTGCTCCCTCCAAGTGCGGTCCGCCTTTAAGATGCCGCTGGTCAATTCGAGCTCTTGATGCAGAGATTCAGTGAGCAAAAACAGATCCAGATGCGTGCTGGGAATGTAAGCGATCTTTGGAAAAAAGGATTTCGGTGGGGCTGATATAATAGAGCGGTCCTGGATCAAGATATCCCCGGTCAATATGCTACCTCGATAAAAATGGGGGATCAGCCCAGCGATGAGATGCAGTAGGGTGGTTTTCCCAGCTCCATTTGGACCCATCAGTTGCACAACCTGCCCCGGCCCCAATTGAGCGTTAATGCCCTTCAGTAACAACGTCTCTTCCCAACCAAAATTGAGATTTTCAATCTTTAGCAGCATGGATTACAGAAGCTTGGATTTATCAAATATTGGAAACACCTCGATCAATGCAGAATAAAGCAACAAACTGAGCAACCCCCCGATACCGCCAAAGATGAATGCAGGGATTAAACCGAGGATCAAAGGAAGCAGAGGGATATGCATCAGGATGATTCCCACGATGGCGGAGCCAGCCGCATTGCCAAAAGCGGCGGGCAAAAACATCAACCAGCGGTATCGGAAACCTCGAATCAACCAATAGACCAAGTCAATAACGATACCAGGAACGGTATACGTCAAAAGCGATAGGATGCCATGCGAGCCGTAAATGCCCGTTACTAGGACAATAATGCCTTGTATAATGCCTACTAATGTGGCAGCACCGATATGTCGCACAATTAATATGGCAAGCGAAGGCCAGATCATATAGACCGCTCCAGCCAGCGAACCAGAAGGGATGAGAAAGGCGGAACCGATCAACTTAAATAATGGACCTATGATTGGCTTTAATGCCAGACCGCAAGCCGCCATTAGGGCGATAAATACTGCATCGAGCGTTGAAATTTTATTTAGCATCGAAAGCTCTTTCAAGCGATGTTTGTAAACCAAATATCTTGATACGACCACATTCGCCCATCAAAAATGAAATCAGTCTTGAACTACGGACAAAAGTGGGCATAATATATTAAAGCCTTTCATCAAAATCAACCTTTTTTCCCTTTTTCCCCAGCTCAATTTCGTGGCTAATCAAGTTTGAATAGCATTATGGGTGAACAGCATGATTAAAAGCAGCATTATGAGATCGAAGATAGTTCTTTGAAAAATCTTTCGCTACCGAGCGAACGATCGGTTAATGGTTGCTCGTGATAATTGATACCAAGATGATTATCGTCAAGATCATCAATCATATTTGGCTAATATAAGGTGCTACCAATTGTGAGGTCAGACTCCTATTTTGCTCATTTTTTCGCTTGACTATGGTCATTTAAATGCTAAATTCATTTTATGGAAATTGATCATACGATTACTTGCCAAAACAATTTATAGGAGACAGGGAAACTGATGAAAAATTTTAGCAGAACAGTGGCGTTTTTTTTGGTAATAGGATTGGCTGCGCTTGTTCAAGCGCAGGTACTGTTAGGTGGCAAATTTCAGCGCGTTCGGGAACGAACTATCGATATTGTTCATTACAGAGCGGATCTGAGCTTCGATTTTATAGAGCGAAAAATTCAAGGCACGGCCACCATAACCTTGCGGCCGCTCATCACATGTCAATTTTTCGATTTGGATGCCATTCGGTTGCACATCGAACAAGTTGACCTCCATCTCCTTCAAGGAACTCATCCTTTGACTTTTGATCAATCGGATTCTGGTTTGAAGATAAATCTGGGAAGAAGTTATTCGCGTCAGGAGACATTGACAGTAGCGATTCGCTATTGGGCGCAGCCTAATGCTGGTCTCTACTTTTTGAAGGATCATGATCACCCTGGCCAGTATTTCATTTACAGCTATGGGGAGGGCGGACTTCACGCCAACTGGTTGCCCATTTATAACGAGGTTAACGATAAATTTTCGTCTGAATTCATGGTCACTGTGCCTGCCAACTATTCGGTTATATCAAATGGAGATCTTGTTGAGACTACCACGCAGTCAGATGGTCAGCGCACGTTTCATTGGAAACAAAAGTTGCCTCATTCGAATTATTTGATGGCACTTTATATTGGTGAATTTGAGCGCGGTGAGCTGACGCCAGCATTCGGTACCATCCCGCTGAACTTTTGGGTGCCTAAGGGCCGATTGAATGAAGGCGCTTATGCGTTTCGTAACACCCCGAAAATGGTGGAGTTCTTTTCCGAACGGTTTAATTACCGTTATCCCTGGGAAAAATACGATCAAGTGGCATTTCCCGATTATGCCATCGGCGCGATGGAGCATACGTCGGTCTCCGGGCATCGGTTGTCGGTTTTGCGCGATAGCTCCGCACCAGATAATTTTGGCCCACCAGATTTCGATCGTTATTTCCAGGTCTGGTCTGCCGACGGATTGATTTCCCATGAACTCGCCCATCATTGGTTCGGCAATAATATTACCTGTCGCAACCTCAATTACATCTGGCTGAATGAAAGTTTTGCCACCTATTGCAATATGCTCTGGGATGAATTTCATCTGGGAAAGGACGCTTTCGATCTGGTTCGCCGCGAAGCTCTTGATCGGTATCTCAACTATGTCGCCAAGAAGCATCAAATTCGGCCACTCGAATATGCCTATTATGACACCCCAAGCGAGGTTTATATCATCGAAATCACCTATTTCAAGGGTGCTCTGGTGCTCCACATGCTGAGAGAAATTTTGGGGGACGACGCATTTTTCACCACCCTGAGCTATTTTCTCCATCAGCATCAATTTTCGAATGTCATCAGTAGTGAGTTCCACACTGCCATCGAAGAAGTGACCGGCAAAAATCTGGACTGGTTTTTTGATGATTGGATTTACGGCGCTGGCCACCCGATCTTTGAGGTGAGCTATGATTATTTATCTAGCCAGAAAAAGCTGGATTTGACCGTGAAACAAGTTCAGCCGATTATCGAAGGCCAGGATCTGTTCAATCTGCCGGTCGAGATCTCGATTGTAACGCGATCAGGCAAAAAAATTGAAACTATTTGGGCTAAAAATCGGGTCGATCGATTTTTGATAGACTGCGACGAAGCCCCATTCATGGTCAGTTTCGATGGCAAAGGTGCGCTGGTGGCAGAGATCAGATTTAAAAAATCACCGCGGGAATTGATTTATCAGCTTCAGCATGATGCGCTCCCTGGTAGAATCTGGGCGCTGCGGCAACTGGTAGAACATTATTCGTCTCAACCTGCAACTTCAAATGCCATTCGCGAATTGTTGACTGGTAACAAATTTTGGGGATTGAAAGCAGAGGCTGTTCGGCTGCTGAGCGAGTTGCGCTCGCGCGATGCCATGCAGCTTATTCAGACTGCTCTTCATGCGAAAGATTATCATATCCGCAAGGCGGCGGTATTGGCCTTGCCGCGCTTCGAACCGTCTCTGGCAGAACCGCTGTTGCGACGGGTCATTCAAAACGATCCGCATAGCGATGTGGTTGCGACTGCTATTGTGGCGCTCGCTCGAACAAACCCTACGGCCAGTGGAGATTTTATCCGTGCCCAGATCAATCGACCTGCCTGGTATGATGAGATCCAACTGGCTTGTCTCAAGGCGTTTGAAATCATCGGCGACTCGCGATTGGTCCCAGAAATCGCTCCTTTTGCTGGGGAAAAAAATCACGAGCACCTACGGAAAGCCGCTTTTGATGCCTGGAAGAGCTGCCAGCCTGAAGATCCCAGACTCCATCGCATTTTAATGGACTGTGCTGAGGATTCGCCACCTGGTGTGAAAGCCCATGCAGTGGAAATGTTGGGAGATCTTACCGTTTCGTCTGCTACCGAATTATTGGAGCGAATCATCCGCGAGACAGGTGATAGCGATCTCCGTGCCATCGCTGCGGCAGCGCTGTATTCAATCACAAGGCGGAGTCAATAGGAATACAATTGGCAAGATGTAATCAAACAGTTTTCGTTTTTCGAAAGGTTGAGATCATGTTCAAGAAAAATATTCCATTTTTGCTCCTCATGATCGTTTTCAGCAGTGCCAATGCTCAACAATTTCTGGTGCTGGGAATGGGGTTCAATGGTGCATATTATCAATCGAAAGGTCTCGATCGATTCAAAAAAAGCTATAACGCATATTACGCACCATATCTGGCAACGAATTTTCATGGCCTTCAGCACGCGATGGGCTTGAGCTGGGAGTTGGGTTATCGTCGTTTAAAAGGGCTGAGCTATGCTGCTTTGACTGGGTTTCAATATAATACGTCGAAAGACCTGGCGCGCTTTCAAATCGGTGAGAGCCGAAAGTTGGAATTGAAGCAGAGCTGCCTCTATCTTGCAGGCGAATTCGGATACGCGGTCGGAAATGTTTTCGTGAATGGAACCGCTATGTTGTTTTTCAACCGCCAAATTACTTTGACGAGCCGCTATTCGAATCCGTTCGATGAGAATGTTCCCCAAAAGTCGCTCAATGGACGATATCTGGGGGAATCGTCCCATGCATTCGATGTTGGGATCGTTGCGGGCCTTTACCGCGATCCAGTGATCGTGACGGTGCGGTTGACATATCCAGTTAGCACAGCGGGGCAGAGTTATCCGTTACAGGATCATAGCGCCGAGAAGATCCAACAAGGGACACAAATTTTCCCCGATGATTATGAGGCTTTTTTGAAGCGCCAGAGTTATGCAGGGGTGGGGAGTGATATCAATGGTTTGAAGGTTACTTTGATGATTGTGGCCGCATTAAAGATGTAGACCACTGGCTGAAAGGCAGAGCCCTTCAGCCAGCAGGGGATTGGCTGAGCTTATGGCTTCGAGAGGCGGGGAGCAACAGATCCTTGGCTGCTTTTTGACATCGGTGAAGTCATAACCAGTCCCCTCGATTTGCACATTGGTATTGATGGATCACGGCTTTTTTGCAAGGATGATCATCCGATTGGTTAGGCAGCCGAAATCACCATTGGCATCGCGATCCATAAAATCGCTGATGCATTCCACTGAAGAAAATCCTGCCGAAAACAGCAATGTCGAAATTTTTTGAGGGGAATAGAGGCGTGTGCAATACGTTTTGGTTCGGATATGGCCTTTGGTTGCCGAAATTACCGTCTCTTTGCTGAAAATAATATCATCTCCTAGGACCCGTTCGCGCTGAACCGTGATGTCTTCATTGACCTGATGGACAGAGAACGGTTTAAATCGTTTCAGCATATAATCACGATTGATCAGGTCCAATAATAAGGTTCCTTTGGGCTGCAGCAAGCGATACGCTTCCTGGAGGATTTTTAAGTTCTCGCCTTCATCGATAAAATAGCCGAAAGAGCTGGCCATCACGATGATATATTGAAAGCTTGCCTCCCGAAGCCCTACATCTCTGGCATCGCCTTGAATGAACTGTGTGCTGAAACCCGCTTGCCTGGCCTGCTGTTGGCCGAGCGTGATGAGATAATGAGAATAATCTAAAACGGTAATGTTTGTGAAACCCCGGCGCGAGAGTTCAATCGCATGCCGGCCCTGTCCGCCGCACAGATCCAGAATCGCATCAGATTTTTTGAGGTTGAGGATCTTTTCGAGACAGTTGACTTCCTGCTGGGTGAGCACCTCATCGCAGACTGATCGGGCGTCGGTGAGCAAGTAGACTTCATCGAAAAGATCCTTCCACCACTCATTTGAGACTTCAAAGCTCATTCGATATGTGCTCCAAAGCTAAATAACCCGTCTGAGGCGAAGATCGCTGGCGATCCCAACCACGGCTGGGATCGAATGATTTCCAGCTCTTCCGGCTCGATGCAGATGATAATTTCTAGCTCCTCAGACAACCACATTTGTTCTAAAGTCAAGCATGATTCCCAGATTCCTCGGCTGTAATTCTCCAGGGCTTTCATTTGTTCAAGAGTGATAAGTCTCGGTCGCAGTGCAATTTTGATCGGCCCTAACAAATAGGTGAACTTCTGATCCAACGCCATTCGCTGTTGCTCTTCAATGGCCTGGCGAACGATCGCTGGGTCAGTCCCCAAGATCATCTCGTTGATGATGCGAGTCGCTTCTCGGACCGTTTGATCCGATCGCAACACCGCCAATGGTTGAACGCCGCCGCCGCTCCCCACATTGGTCGGAACTTTGCCGAACCGTCCCAAAAAGCCGTAGAGACCATCCTGACCAAACAAGCAGCGAAAATCGGTCTGATTCTGATACAGTTTTATCGTACCAGTCTCGGGGTCCATATCTGGCATCAGTTCGGACCAAAGGCTCAGCGGGATCTTCTCCTGAACGATGTAATCGTTGTAGCCACCGTTTTTCAAAGCGCGTTCGATGATGTCATCAACATTGTTGTGAATCCCGCCCACGGCGACACCTTTGCCTGAATAACCGCGCTCTGGTTTCAGCACGAGGCGCTCCCAATTCAATCGGGTCCATTCGACGAGATCGTTGATCACCTCCCCATTCGGACCAGTGGTCTTGCGCGGATAAAACTGCCGCGTCCATGGTGTCCGTCGGATGATTTCTTCTGGGAATCGAGAAAAATAGCGGGGGTCGGTCAAAACCTCGAAGAGACCTTTGGAATTGATCGGCTCGGTCCCACGAGGGTTGATCACCTGTCCATTTTTAACGGCGTGCAGTAAAGGCCGCAAGTTATGTTTACGATGCAGTTCTAATAGCACATTGGTGTTGAAATCGATAAACATCAGTGCCACATCTTTACCGCGCCATTGGACGCTGCCATTTTTCAGCTCTAGCTCCTGCGGGGCCATGAGCGCAGCCTGCAATCCATCGATCGCATTGAGATGGTGAACCAGATTCTGATTTTCGGTCACATCCTGAAGCGTCTCTTCCTCAGCCACGATCGCGATCAGCCCGGAATTGCGTCCTTGGCGTGATCGGTAGACATCCACCAGCATGTTCACAAAGCCGTGCACTGGGATGAGCCACGGATGATCGAAATCCAGAACCAACTCGGTCTGTGCTTTAAAGTATTTCTCCCAGATGGTTTTCCCAATGCTTTGATTGATCCGTTGGTAATCCCAACCCCCGGGGCTGCCCAGGTTCCATTCCGAATGATAGCCATTGAAGTTTTCCATAGTTGTGCTCCTATAATGACTGTTGGTATAATAAAAATTTCACCTGATTTGCCAAAGTAACTCTCTCGAACTAATCATGATCGTCTTCTGACATATCACCAAAAAGTTTGACGCGGATCTGGCCTGTGGATGGGGTAGAACTGGCCAGACAATAAGCAACTTACGGATTCGGCACGCGGAGATTTATGAATAACAGTACACCGCAAGAAGACAGGATGCGCAAAGATTTTGTGCGCCGCTGCCAAATATTGATTAGCGCATTGCAAATTCCAGTGGATTTTCCATTGGGCGATCGAATTGCTGCTGCCTCAATATTGTCTCTAAATCAGCGAAATTTATCTCTCCCTGCTGCAAGCACGTTTGCACGAAGCTTTTCAAGTTTGACTGGCCAAAGCGATCAAACAGGTCGATGAAGCGGCGCAAGCCGATGGCATAGCACAGTTGATAGCCTGGGTTCAAAGGGTATTTTCGCACCGAATCGGTTGCCCACTGGGTGCTGGTGCCAGTTTCGATGAGAAATTGGCTCGCTGTGTCAAAATTCATTTCCCCAAGCTGTAGGGCTAAATCCACCTTGCCCCGCGTTGCGCGCCATAGGCGGCGTTTCGCTAAAAGAAATCGATCCCCAGGCTGGGAAAAAAAGCCAGTGAGACGCATGAGTTTTTCGGCGAAACAAGCCCAACCCTCATAATAGATCGGTTGTTCGATATGCCGCCGGATCGGCTGCTGCAAATTCCAGCGAAATGTATCTAACAGATGATGGCCAGGGTAGGTCTCATGCGCGGCAAGCATCCGATACTCTAACAGTCGCTCGCGGTTCTCGGGACCGGAGACTTCGGCGTGATTGACGTAAAAAGTGCCTCCCGCGGCTGGATGCCTGGCAGTGACCGAATAGCTCGATGCCGTTCGAATGGCAGCGAGATAGCTTGGTACTGGGGCGACGTTCACTGGGCAATCGACGATGAGTTCGGATGATATGAGTTTCTTATCTATACAATGCTGAGCCAACTGATTTACCGCATCGCGATAAAGGCCGAGCAGGCCATCCGTCCCGAGAGTTGGAACTGGGAGCGAACGAATGGCTAAGCTCCAGAGAGTATGATCAGAGTCCAGTTGCGCATTTGAGATCAGCCCACGCGCTTCTTCATCCATGACGCGCTGCATCTCAGCAATCTCGAGATCGAGCGCTTCGTTGGCTTCTTTTAAATCCAAACCTGAATTCAGATGATATTGAACGACTCGTTGCAATAATTCTGACGGAAGCGCGAAATCGCTCCGTGTCGGCAATGTGAGAAGGTGATCGGCAAAACGTTGCAGCGCTTCTTGAGATCGCTGGAGCTCTGGCACATTGGACTGGAGTGAGGCGAAATATTGCTGCGTATCCGAAACCATATTGAGGGCGATCTCCCGAAACAAGGTGGGAACATCATCGAGATTTTTCCTGGCCCTATCCAAAAATGAGGGCAAGCCAACTGCTCGCTCGTGCTTTGCCCCGGGATCAGGGGAACTTATCGCCTCCGCAATTCCCAGATTGGCTAGCATTAAATAAAACGAAGGTTGCCATTGCCAAAAACGGATTTCAGCCAATTGTTCGCGCAATGTGATGACGAACTTTTTAAGTAGGGCAAGCTCAATTTGCTCGTTTAATCCCAACGCCAGCGTATTCATGGAAGCGATCTGCGTCTCCCAACCGCCGAGTTGCATCACTGTTTCTTGCACGGCTTCAGGAGAAAAATCATCCCACACCTGCCATGATAAATCCGAAATTCGGATTTGCGGAAAATAGTAGAATTCATCTGATGCACAGGCGATAGGAAAAGCTTGAGCCAAGCTGGTAAAGATCTGATCTGCAATTTTTCTAAAGGAAGATTCTGGCAAAGTTATCAAACCGTCCTCTGATTAAAAAATATCCCTTCGCATGCGATGAGGAGATTTGAAAAAAGTGAAATGACACTAATGCTGCATCGCACTGGTAATCGAAAAAAGCTGTTTGACTAGTTTCTTTAAAAATGAAAAGGGCACATTACCGCTCAAAATGTGCCACCTCCGTAGCAGTCCAAAGGATGTCGAAACGATTGAATGGAGAGATGAAAAGTAGATCGAATATAAACACTTTTTCTAAAAATGGCAAGTAAAATTTATTGAACAAAAATTATTTTTTATTGACATGTTCCTTGACAAATGGTATATTTGGCGCATATCGGAAACTTTCAGCATTGAACTTGTGAGAAATTCGCTTGTTTCATTCTGACGTTGCAACATCGTGGTAGCGTTTATTTATTGATCAAAGCATGGAACTGATGGCTTATGCTGGAGATTGGGATATTCAAATAACTTGGAGGCATAATGGAGAAGTTGATTGTTGCATTCGCGCCTGCTTTTGCGGCGGCATTAGGATTACAGCAGCTCATTGAAGTATTGGATCCGATTTTTTTCTGGCTCAAAGAGCGCAAGGGAGCAGTATTGAAACCGCTGTCATTCATTGCTGGATTGGTGCTTTCTACTTATGCGGGTCTTCGGGTGTTGAATCATCTGGGCTATGCTGGAGGTGAGATTTGGGACATTATCATCACCGCTCTAATTATCAGCAGTGGCACTGAAGGGTTCAATAGCATCTTGAAGTTCCTGGGCTATTCGAAAGAGAAAAAATCGGTCGAGGTGAAAAAAGAGATGGAAACGCTGGAGAGCGAAAAGCGTCCATAGATCATTTTCATCTCATGGTGATGGGCAAAAGCCATTTTCAGCAAATTTCATCCCCAAGGAATTTCGCGACCAGATGTGCGAGCATCATGATCATTTGATCTGACAAATCGATGGAAGAGTCATAATCGGGGTTTATTTGGTCGCTGATCTGGCGCATCGAAAGCCAATGAAGGATGCCGATCGATCTGGCGTCAGCGAATAGCGGCCGGTAGCACGGGCAGCTTCAGCATGGAATAGAAAGCCTCCGCCTCGCACGGCTTTTCGGGTTCCAGTGGAGGGACCTGCCGGGTCGTTCGGTGGGCTATTAATGTAATAAGTGCGCAAATACCAATCTGCCACCCATTCTTTTACATTGCTGCCCATATCGTATGCGCCATAGTAACTGGGACTATCTTTGGTCTGAAAACCATTGTGGTTGCTTCCATTGAAGAAACCGACGGGGGTTGTTTCGTTATCGTATGGATCGCCGCTGTCCCAATAATTCGCGCGTGAACTATCGATGTCATTGCCCCAAGGAAACCGACGTTGGTCTGGGCCACGAGCTGCTTTTTCCCACTCCGCTTCTGTGGGCAAACGCTTGCCATAAAATTGACAATAGGCTTCCGCACCATACCAAGTGACATGAACCACTGGATGATCTTCATAATTCTGTTCTACTACATATTCGCCAGCTTCGTATCTGATCTTCGATTCTTTGGCAGTCAAATCGATGAACCTAGAAATGTCATCTCTACGATCAACGTATTTTTGAAGATACTCGTTTAAAAAGCGGGCGTATTTCTGGTTGGTTACAGGGAAACGATCGATCCAGAAATCGCTGAGGTAGACTTGATGAACGGGGCGCTCATCAATATCGAAACTATCGCTTCCCATTGTAAATTCACCAGCCGGGACAAAAACCATGTCCTCGAACTGATTGGTCACTAAGGCCAAATAGCTATTGGTCAGTCCCTGGCTATCTTTTGCCTCCAGTGTCACGTGCATGGAACTGAATACCTGAAATTGCCGAACTATGGTATGGGCCCAGCTCCAGCCAGTATCCCAGGTGGAATCGGAATCGAAGTTCCACCGAAATTGCAGCCGATTGCCGTCCTCATAATCGCCTGAGCCCGAAGCATCGAATGTGACGCGCAGAGGATCTTGAGGGTCCTGGGTATAGGTGAACTCTGGAAAAGGCCGGGAATAAACGACGATGGACCGAGTAGCCCTGCTCACCCAACCGCTTGGATCCTGAACTTCCAAATTGACCAGCTTTTTTCCGCCACCGAAACGAAATTGATGCTGTTCCAGTCGCTGAGATGACCAATCGGTATCGAATTGGCCATCCCCGTCCCAATCCCAGCGCAACTGCACGCCCAAAGGATGGTCGCTACTGCTGGCATCAAATGTGAACATAGTTTCGCCTGCAATCCCGCTGTCTGGCGTTATCTGAAACGCTGCTACTGGCGCGATGGTGTTCAAAAAAATAGTTGCAGAAATGACAGTCGAAAGGCTACTATCCGGATAGCGAAATTGACAGAAGATCGAGCGTTCGCCGTAATCAGGCGACAAATTCCAAAGTCTCGTTGGACAAAATGGCTCCCATTGGCCGTCAGCTAAGTCAGGCTGATTGGCTATTTTCATCGAGACGGCCTCAGGAGCAGTAAGTTGCAGTTGAACACGGTTCGATCGCGTGTACTGCGATCCATCGTTGATCATGATAGCGATGGGGAGCTGGGAAAAAACGAGAGGTCCAACTGGTTTTGAGCTTGAAGTAGAATCATCGAATGGAAGGCTTGGCTTCCGACGGGTGCTATCTTGATCAACTGGCCTGCCGATTAATAGCTCGAATCTTGGGTTGCTGCCGTGATCATTTCCATCGCTTTGGGCGAGCGGTTCGGCAAAACAATAAAACGGCAAGTGGACGCTTAACAATCGCATTGAACCATAAATTAAAACCCCCAGAATCCCAAGAAATCGAGCTTTTTTTTTCATAACGTTCTGCCCTAGAGATCAGATGTCAATACCTGTTGGATAACCAAAGGCAACATTTGAAAAGCGCCAAAATATGGTCATTATTTTGGGAAATGTCAAGTTAAAATTGTTTAATTTCGACCTTAACGTCCACCACAACTGCCGACTCAAAATCCTGCATAGAAAAATTCAAATCAGGGAAATATCAGGAAGGATAGAAGCGATTAGGAAATCGGGTTTGGATGATGAAATTGAAGTGTAAAAATCGGAAAATTTGTATGCCTCAAGGGGCGAATCCCCCAATAGTTTTAGAAATCGTGTGGAAAATCAATCTGAACATTGTTCGACAATGAGCTCTCGTTTTGGAAACAGGCCAAAAAGGCCGCCGGTATGGATGAATAGAATTCTCTCCTTTGAAGAGAATCTCCCTTTTTCAATTTGATCCTTGAGACCCAAAAACGCTTTGGCGGTATAGACAGGATCCAGGATCAAACCCTCAGTCCGCGCCAATTCGGTGATAAAGTGAATCTCTTCTGGGCGATTCAATGCGTAACCATCTCCTACATAGCCGTCAATGATCTTAATATCCCTCTCAGAAAGCGAGATGGGAATTGAGAACCGTTCGATGGCCATGGTAGCGATATGCCGAATCTTTCGCACGAAATAGGCCTCGTCATCGCAGACGTTGAAACCGATAACATCACAATCAGGCGCGAACAGCTTTTTACCTAATATCAGGCCAGCCTGAGTGCCGCCGGAGCCGGTTGCGCAAATGATATGATCGAACACAAAGTTTAGCTCAGCCATTTGTTTGTTGATCTCGGCCATGGCAGCGACATATCCCATGCAACCTAGCTCATTAGAAGCACCTTCTGGAATGATGTAAGGATGAAAGCCATCATGTTTCAATTGAAGCGCCAGCTCTGCCATGATCTCATCAACTCGTTTTGAGTAATCCTCAGCAGAGATAAATTTGATTCGCGCGCCGACTAATCGATCCAGTAACAAATTGCCATCGATTGGGGAATCTGATGAGCCTCGTAACACGAGATAGCATGCCATTCCCAATTTAGCTGCTGCAACAGCCGTAGCACGGGCATGATTGGACTGGACGCCGCCGCAGGTGATTAACAGATCAGCTCCCTGGTTTCGAGCCTCGGCAATAACGAATTCCAGCTTGCGGATTTTATTACCTGATAACGCCATCCCTGTCAGATCGTCTCGCTTGACATAAATTTGTGGGCCGCCCCACTGAACGCAGATCCGATCAAGTTTCTCGATCGGCGTCGGCAAATTGGCTAATCGAATTCGATCCGGAAATTCGAATTGTTTCACTTTAATATCCTCCTAACATGGAACCCATAGGGGATTATTTGAAGTGGATCACTGCGCTATTTTGATGACAAGAAATTTATCGCGACGATGCGCAGAGAACGAGAAAAATCCGATCTACTGCCTGCTATCTGAAACCTTCGGGCCAGCGAAATCGAATTCCTTTGATGATGGGTTCAAAAATCTTGTTGACTTTTTTCATATCGTTTTCGCTGGAAGAACCAATCAGCCAAAACAGATGATTTGGCTGAACGATGTAGAGGCGATATTCCCATTTCGAGACCGATCCCGATTTGAATTTGGAAATGAACTGATAGCTGTTAGCTCCATCCACAGTGATTTCTTGCTCAGAGAGAAGCTGAAGTTCTGGAAACGATTGCTTGAGCATCGTGAGCTCCAATTTTGCCGCAGTGGCCGCATCAATGTCTTTATGCTCCGAAGGAAGCTCCCTTGCCATCAAATCCAGTGTAGTAGATTTATCGGTGGTGATAAATTTTTCTTTCAAAAGATAGGGACTTGGAGTTGGATCATGCTGATGCTGCCAGGTGGTTGGAAAATGAATGACCAGCCCATATTCAGGGAGTTCGAATTCGTTGATCAACAGCGCCTCCCAGTGAACCATTAAATTCGCGCCCGCATTGGTGAAATGGCCGAAATCCCAAATGCCGATTGGAGCGAACCAGACTTGACCCTGAAAAATAAATGGTGGAGCGGTTAAATTGCTCTTTGGTTCGATCATAAATCCGTTGCCTTTATAAAAGGCGAGGTGATAATGATCCAGATGGCCGAAATAATAGAATGCATCAGCCTGGCCGGAGAATTCCCTGAGCAATTCTTCGGAATCGGCCAAATAAGGATCGGCTGGCAACCATCCCCAAGAGGGGAGATAAAATTCGGCCCAATTATGGGGTAATTCCGTGTTGGGTTTGGCTAAAAATCCAGTTACCGAGCGTGCTGGAATTCCGACAGCTCGGCACAATGCCACAAATGCCCAAGCATATTCAGCGCTGTCGCCGCTGTAATTTCCCTCCAATAGATTTTCATCATTAACGAACAATGCCCTCGTCCCTCGCTGCGTCACTGGAAACTGAGGCTCGAGATGATCTATCGCCCATCGATAGATATTGCGGACTTTCACCAAAGGATCCGTTGCATGCCGGGTCAAATTCAGGGCGAGTTGGCTGACTTGTGGTGTCACGTAAGCCAATGAGTCACTATTTACAAATTGGAGCAGATTCTCTGATAATTGACCGTAATCATCAGGCACTTGGTTGGGATCGAGAAAGTAATCTACTTGATAAAGGTCTGCGATCAAATCGATCGTAATCCGGAACGATCCGCCTGCGTTGCGACTGGGCACCCGCCAGTAAGCCAATTGCGATTCTCCGGCGAAATTAGGAATCAATTTATCTGGCTTGGGATGGATGGAGATGAATTGGATATTTCGCTGACTGGAGGAATTGGCCGGGAGCAGCAGCCAATAGCCTGCAGAACGATCTATTTCTCGATATTCTGCATCGATCATCATTTCAAATGTGTAATTGGCTTCGATTCGTCGCGGCGAATGGTAATGTTCAGCCGGAAAAATTGGCTTGATGATCATGAAAAGCACCAATGAGCAAAATACTCTGAGCTCGTTCATTGCGGACCTCTATTGTATTTCTGTTTAAAAACGATCTTTCCCCGAATCAAGAGCAACGATGATCGTATTGGATTGCTCATGAGGTTACATCGTTTGTTGATTCAGCGGAACGATTCAGATAATTCCCTTCTCTTTCAAGAAGGCGACTCCCTGTTTTAGCTCGTCGAGGCTGACCTTGGGATGCACCTCGATGATCCGAAGCGCATGATCTGGCAAATAGCGCCGAATCATATCGAAGTCTATCAGGCCGCTGCCCGGGGCATAGTGGTCATTAAAGCCGTGCTGTTGGGCGTCATGGAGGTGAATGCCGATGAGCTGTTGGCCGTAGCGCTGCAAAAAATGTTCATGCCGCGCCAAACCGAACGTCTCGGCCGTTTGGGCGTGTCCTGTATCATGCCAATAACCAAGACGACCGCCAGCAAAACGATTTAACAACTCCCCGATTTCCTCGAAACTGGGCAATTGGTCGTAACAATAGCGGTTTTCAATTCCGATCCACAGCGAGAGATGCTCAGCCTGGCGATTAAGCTGATCCAAACTTTTTAATAACGCCTCGAAGTAGGCCGGTTTAGAGTGGTTTCGTTCTTCGAGCTTGGCTTCAAAGAACTGTCGACCTTGTTCATCGGCGAATTGGCCTGTGCGAAACAGCTCAAACCAGCGTTCATTTTCGCGGTCGATTGCTACCCGACCCAAATGAAATACCACGGCCTTTGCACCTAATTCATGCGCCTGCTGGAGCGTGCGTATCGAATAAAGGACAGCCAACTGGCGTTCGTTTTCATCGATTGAAGCAAGCGAATAGCCATCTCCAGATGCATGCTCGATTGGCAGCGCTTCAGGATAAGGGCAGTAATTGTGTAAGCTTAAAACCTGGAGCGATCCGTTGCCCAGCCGTTCCTTGATCTGTTCCAGTCCTTTCACCGTAATCCGATAGTCCAATTCGATCCCAGGAATACCGGTTTTCTCAAGCTCATCGATTAACAAGTTCCCATCTATTATTTCTGGCGATTTCCAAGCCGTGGAGATTCCGAATTTTTTCATCATCATTATTTGATTGAATTATCCTATCCATGTTCTGAAAATGTATGCCGCAATTTCTAATTTGAATTTTAGTATTCTTCAAATAAAATCGCTTTGTAATCATGTCATGCCTGAGAATTCAGGAGTTTCTTAATGTGCGATTTATCGATATCCGATTAAACTCCCACAGATCAAAGAGGTGACACCTATTTGTTCGCAAATTGATCTTGTTGCAGAAGTCTAATTTGAATTTGATAAATAAGGGATAGACAATATGAATTTTTTATCAAAGAATCAAGCAATTTTTTGGGCCATGAACTAGATTTATTTCTCAAAAATTTTGCTTGATTTTGCGGGATTAATTTTTTAAGTTTGCTTCGTTCGTTCGTATGAAGTGGCCCACTGGCATTATAAACTCGTTCGATTTTTTTGTTTTAGCCTGCGGGCGATGGGGAGCTAGTTTTCATCTGAACGATAGAAAATAGATGAATGCAAAATTGATTCTTGTTACAAAAATCGAACTCTGATGAAATGATGTCATTCCTGCGAATGCAATTATTAAAAAGATGTCTGCATGCGCAGGCATGACAATCCAGCAGGGTTGGCATATTCGCAGCAGAACTTCTTTAGTCGGTTTGAGGTAGGGGATGAGTTATCAACCAGATTTCGATCGATTGCGGACCGCGCTCTTTGGTGGTCAACCGGATCGGGTGCCGCTTTTGGAACTCGGTATTGCCGAATCCATCATGTCACAATTTTTGGGTAAGCCTATCGCTGGCCTGAAAGATCGGATTGAATTTTATCAAAAAGCTGGATATGACTATGTCAAAATTTCGCCGCGGATCGATATGAACCCAGATAAAATTCAACCTAAAGAGGGTGAACGAATCTCTCAGTCCAGTGAAAATGTGAACGAGCGCAGTTGGCACGCCAGCGGTCAAGGGATCATCACCACGATGGAAGAATTTGAGCGATATCGCTGGCCCAAAATGGAGGAAGTTGATTATTCAGACTTCGAATCCGCGCAAAAATTGCTGCCCGAAAATATGAAGATCATCGGCCAGTACGGCGATATTTTTACATGGACCTGGGATTTCATGGGGTTCGAAACGTTTTCGTTTGCACTGATCGATAACCCAGAGCTGGTGGAGGCGTTGTTCAATAAGATCGGATCGATCGTCTTGAAGTTATTTGAAACCATCGTCACCTTTGATAAAATCGGAGCCATCTTTTATAGCGATGATATTGCGATCAATACCGGTCTATTTGTATCGCCGCAGGTGTATCGAAATTATTTGTTCCCATGGATGAAAAAGATCGGCGATCTGTGTCGCAATAATGACATCCCATTTATCTACCATACCGATGGAGATATTTGGAGCGTATTGGATGATCTCAAGGCTTGTGGGGTCAACGCGCTCCAGCCTATTGAACCCCAGGCCATGGATATCGTGGAACTGAAACAAAAAAGGGGTAGCGATTTCTGTTTGGTTGGCAACGTGGATGTCGATCTCCTTGCTCGAGGGACCCCAGAACAAATTGAGGATCAAGTAAAATTCCTCTTGAAACATGTTGCTCCCGGTGGAGGTTATTGCCTTGGCTCTGGGAATACGGTCCCTGAGTATGTGCCGTTTCGAAATTATCTGGCAATGATTGAAACTGGTCATCGCTTTGGCAGTTATCCAATTTCGATCTGATTCAGAGGGCTAATAGCAATCTTTACGGAATGCTCTTGAACAAAGGTCTCAGTCCTTCCCGATTTCTACGGATGCGAGATATTTGAAGAACGGAATTAATTGCAGGATGAAGAGCAGCAATGAAAGTTGGCTTTATTCAATTTCACGTTCAATTTGGGGACAAACAATCGAATCTAAACGCCGTTGATCGGCTGATGCGACAATCTCGCGCAGATCTGTGGGTTTTGCCTGAGCTATTCAATACTGGTTACATCTTTACGTCTAGAGGGGAACTTGAAAATTTAGCTGAGCCAATTCCTGAGGGCGATACGGTCCAATTTTTGATCGGACTTGCCCGAGAGCAGAACACCCATATTGTGGCTGGTATTGCTGAGAAACATGATGACTTGTTCTATAACTCAGCGGTGCTGGTAAATCCCAATGGAGTGATGGGAACCTATCGAAAAATTCATCTATTTGATCGAGAGAAAAATTGGTTCGCTCCTGGCAATCTGCCATTTCGGGTTTGGGATATCGGTTCAGCGAAAGTGGGGCTAATGATCTGCTTCGATTGGATTTTTCCTGAGGCAGCGCGGACATTGGCGCTGAAAGGTGCGGAAGTGATTTGCCATCCATCCAATCTCGTGCTGCCATATTGCCAAAATGCCATGGTGACTCGATGCCTGGAAAATCGCATCTTCGCCATCACTGCCAATCGGATCGGTACTGAACAGCGAGGGGATACACTGCTCGCTTTCACTGGGGCAAGTCAGATCACTGGGACCAAGGGAGAAATATTGTATCGGGCGAGCAACGATAGGGAAGAGGCAGCCATCATTGACATTGATCCACTGGTGGCGCATGACAAATGGATCACTTCAAATAATCCGATTTTCGACGATCGTCGTCCCGAAATGTACGAGCTGCGGTGATGAATTTAGGTCTTTACCCAATAAACTATCAGGCAAGCCTGGGTGAGGATTTTTCAGAATATGAGTTCAACTCTCATGGCATTCCGCTGACTCGGTTCGAACGCCGGCCAGATTGGCAGCATAATCCGATCACGGTCTGCCAGTATGCGCTGCATCATTTCAATCGCTATTGGCGGGAAAAGCTAAGCCGATCCAAAGAAATCTTCCTCAACCAGGCGAATTGGTTGGCTCAAAACGCCGAGGATGGTCCATCAAATTCCAAGGTCTGGTACTATCGGATCGCGATTCCGCTCTACGGTATCACTCCTCGGTGGATCTCGGGTATGGCGCAGGGTGAAGCGCTGTCTGTGCTGCTACGCGCCCATCAGCTTACGAATGATCCGATCTTTCTCGACACCGCCATAGGTGCTATGAAAATATTTTCGGTCAAAGTTCAGGAGGGTGGAGTGATCGCCAGTTTCCCAGATGGTCGACCGATCATCGAAGAATATCCTTCTCCGCATTTTATGACCGGGGTTTTGAATGGCTTCATCTTCGCGATGTTTGGGGTCTACGAGTATGCTCGATATTTGGATGACCCTCATGCCTCGGAGCTTTTTTCACAGTTGAGCAATAGCCTCCGCGCAAATCTCCAACGATACGACGCTGGGTTCTGGTCTTATTATGATCAGCATGCGTCGCATCGGCTGGCGTCTCGGGCCTATCATCGGCTCCATATCGAACAACTGAAACGCTTGGCTGAATTGACTGGCGAGCCTGTTTTCCACAATTATGAACTGCGATGGCGAACTTATATCAATTCCAACTACTGCCAACTGCGATGGCTACTAAGCAAGATCCGACAGAAATGGCAGATGAAATTTAGATCGATTGCTGAAATATAACCGATTCGAGGATCGGAAAATGTACAATAAACATCTTTTCGAGTGCAACTATACTTCTTTATTCCAGCAGATTGATCAATCTTTTTGCCAAATGGACCGCGTAAGCTGATATAACACGCTGCGTTGATTCAAATCACAGTCGATCAAATGAGCGGGACCTTGAATCAAATTATCGAATTTGCGATGAAAACTTTTTTGAAATATGTTAAGATTGTTTTCTCCAAAGTATTTTGGCGACAATTGCGCCAGGTGATAGCTTTATTTTGCTCGCATCATGTCTGGTCGATCATGCATCTGGGAGCGCTTGGCAATAGGACTGTGATTCGGCCATCGGTTTCGTTTGCGAATCCCCACAATATTTTTTTGGGCGAAAATTGCCACCTCAATCGTCACTGCTATTTTTGGGCTGGGCAGAAATCGATCATCAAAATCGGCGATAATTTTGTTTGCGGACCTGGTGTGTTCATTACTTCTGATAATCATGGCATTCGCCGGGACCGGCTGATTCGCGAGCAACCAGGCGATGAGCATGATGTGGTAATTGGGAATGATGTTTGGATTGGCGCGTACGGGATTGTGTTGCCGGGCGTCACTATTGGGGACGGCGCGGTTATTGCAGCCGGATCAGTGGTGACTAAAGATGTTGCCCCGTATACGATTGTCGCTGGGGTACCGGCCAAGCAGATCGGACAAAGGACTTAGCAACAGGAGCAGGCATGGAAACGATCAAGCTTCGAAAATTTCCCTATCCCTATCAGGCTGCCATTGCTATTTGTAGCGATATTGATGGCACAAGCTTTGAGAATTTCGTTCAGATTCATAAATTTCTCAATACCTGTCAAGACACGATCTTTGGCCCGGGGCTCGGCCTATCCATAGGGGATTCCTTCTGGATGTACGATCGTCCTGGCATCAGCAATTCAGCTTTTTCATATTTTGAAGATTTAAATGGAAAGCCCTCTACGCACGCCCCGCTCATCCGCGATTTTATCCAAGCTGGCATATTGGATGTGATGCATAGTTATGGAAATTTTCCAGCTATTAGCGATTTTTCTCGAAAGCGGGCGATGATTGCGCTCCAGGAACTTGAGAAGCATAATCTGAAAATCCGCGTGTGGACCAATCATGGTGGCATCGAAAGCGTCCAGAACATCGGATCGTTGTCATGGGGCAAAGGTGATATTCCCACTCATGAGGATGATGGGACATCTGGTGCGTTGGATTTCTACCATTCAGACTTATTGGTGGACTATGGCGTGCGTTTTTACTGGGATAGTGAAGCCTCGCTGACCAGCTTGGTAGGGCAGGATGCACCAGTGCGTTTCAGTGATGCCTACTGGCGAAGCCCGCTTTATTCCGGCTTCAAAAACAGGCTGAAAAGCATTATCAAAGGCTATTTTTCCTTTGCTGATCTGCTTTATTTTAAATTTCATCGCAAACATTTCGTTCCCTGGGAACCCTTCGATTTTCAAAACAACTTGATCCAGATCGATCAACTTCGAGACGGCAATATTTTGTTCAAATTCAAGCGATATGGCCATGGCAAATTGGATTGGTCTGATCATCTTTCTTTTTTATTGAACGATCAGGTGATCGATCATTTGCTGAGGAAACAGGGGTATTTGATCGTTTACATCCATCTTGGCGATCAGCAGGATAAAAGCAATCGGAGCCCGCTGCCAGATACTACAGTTCAAAAGCTGGTGCAGCTTGCCGAGCTGTATCATTCAGGAAAAATATGGGTGGAAACGACCAGTCGGCTATTGAATTACAATTTTGTCCATAAATATCTCAGGTGGTCAACCATTAGCTCTAACACCAGCTATCGGATTAGGGTTCAACGAGCGCTGTCCAGTTTTCCGGCTTATGAGCTCGCCCCAGATGATTTAGCTGGCATAACGTTTATATGCCCAACCGACAAAAGCGTGGAACTATTTTTGGAAAATCAAAGGCTCCCGTGTCAAGTTTTTCAACTTTCCGCACAGCAGCAGATCGCCATGGTTCCGCTGAGATCGTTAGACTGGCCGCTGGAATGATGGAGATTCCATGCTAAAAGCCATTTTGCGACTGACGAAGCAATCGTTGATCTATGGCATGGGACAGGTGTTGTCCAAAGCCGTTATCATTATTTTGCTGCCCGTTCATACCAATAAGCTGCTCCCTGAAGAATACGGTGCTTTCAACCTCCTTTTGCTGTTCATCGGCTTCATGGCGATTATTTATTCCTTTGGGCTGAACACTGCTTTTTTGCAGTTTTATATCCTCGAACCAGATCGGCGAAAAAAGGATCAATATTTTGCCACAGCGTTTCTGGCAACTTTGGTGTTGGCAATTGGGCTCTCGCTGATCACATACAGCTTTCGGGCCCAGTTATCGGTTTGGCTTTTTCAGGACCAACGATACCAGGACATCATGGCCATTGTCGTTGGCATCTTATCGCTGGATGCATTCATCCTGCTTGCCAAAAATATCCTTCGCGCTGAGGAAAAGTCGGTGATTTATGGAGTGGTGAGCTTGTTAAATGTGGCTATAAACTGCGGTCTCAATATTCAATTCGTAGTCAAATATGGCATGGGGCTGAAAGGGATTCTCTTTGCTAACTTGCTCGCGTCTGGGATCACTTTTATGATGCTGCTACCGCTCACCATTCGGCATATGCTTGTCCCTGCCTCCCAAGAACTCTTAAAGAAGATGCTGAAATTTGGGCTGCCATTTTTGCCCTCTGCCCTGGCTATCTTTTTGATCGATTCAGTGGATCGAAAATTCATCGAGAAATATCTCGGCATGGCGGCGGTTGGGATCTATGGTGCTGGCTACAAGATTTCATTAGTGATCAAGTTGTTCATCAATGCGTTTAATGTCGCTTGGGTGCCGTTCTTTTTGAGTCTTGCGAACGAACAAAACGCGAAACAAATCTTCGCGAAAGTGATGACTTATTTCACTGTGCTTTGCAGTCTCATCTTTTTATTTTTTGCGATGTTCATGCAGACTATCGTTCGTTTCAGACTGTTTGGATATACAATCGTTGGCAAAGAGTACTGGGCTAGCTTACAAATAGTGCCCGTGGTCATCCTGGCTTATATTTTCTTCGGATTCTATCTTAATTTTCAGCCTGGCGCTTTTCTGACTGGTAAAACGAAGTATTTCGCCCATATCAATGTGATCGGGGCTGGTGTGAATATCTTGGCGAATATGATACTCATCCCTTGGTTCGGATTGATGGGCGCTGCTTATGCAACTTTGATCGCTTACTTCGTGATGGCGATATCACTATATCTTATCACTCAGCGGATTTATCCGATTGAATATGAGCAGATAAAATTGATCAAAATCGGATTGATCACTGGTTTGATTGTGCTCTTGGATCATTGGGTAAAAGTGCCTTTTCAATTGATCTTTCAATTCCTCTTATTGGGGCTATTTTTGGTACTGATCTACGTGTTCAAAATTTTTGATGCCCGAGAGATTAGAAGCCTGAAAGGCCTCATCAACAAATTTTATGGTAAAATAAGCTTTCGTTAACATTAGAACAGCTCGATCGTTCCGAGTAAACCATGATGGAGGGGGATTGATATGCGAATCGTGAGGGTTCTGTTGCTCGGCACATGGTGGATGCCTTTGATTGGCGCAATGGCCCAATCTGAACGCCCGCCATTTGACAGCGTGCGACTGGATCGGCCCTTGCCCCAAATATTTCGGGCTGGAGAAATCTATATCTTGCGGGGAGCGTTGATCGATTCGACGAGAGATTTGCTGATGTCGGCAGCCTTGCAATTATTGGAAGGGACAGAAGATTATCATAAAATTGTTGAGACAAAAACGCATCATGGTCGTTTCGCATTAGCCCTTCATTTCCGATATGCTGGCCTCTATGGTCTCAGTTTAAAGGCCAATTACCAATTGCTCGGAAGCCTGCTTTTAAAAGCTGTGGAGCCTTTAAAACCAGATTCATTGCCGTTGTTTCCAATCGTCGGTTTCAGGATGTGGAGTGATAATTTCCAGCCCATGCTCATCTGGCAGACGCAGAACGAGTTGGTGCATTTGCAGATCCAGCAGGGTGGCCGAGAGAAAAGCTTTATTATTTCCAATCAAAATGGTTCATTTCAAATCGATCCGCAGGAGCTGGTGGGTTTCAGCCAGGCTGACGCGCTCATTCGGGTTCGCGGGGCCCGCTCATTAGATGGAAGTTGGTACGAGATGGCATCGGATTGGGGACCATGGCAACAATTATCATGCATCTTGGTAGAGAATATCCCGCCAGTGATCGATGCTGTGGTAAAGTTTAACGAGAAATTTGATCCGAGCACAACAGTCGAAAGACGATTGAAATTGGATCTCACCATTCAGGCCTATTTTCAACCCGATGCTTATATCAAGCGACCTGATGGTCGAGTGGATATCGTTCAATTGCGATCGAATAAGCGTCTGACTGAATTTTCGATTGGCAAGGATGCTATTTCTGCATATCCGGAAGGAAAATGCTGGCTGGAATATATTCCGCGCTTTTATGGAGTCTATCAGCTCGAGATCAACGACGCCTATGGCAAAGCATTATTGAACGTCCCATTCTACTGTGGCAACTATTTTCCGATATTGCCGCCACCCAAAATTGCTATCCCGCAGAGTCTTGAAAAGCTCGATCTTCAAGAAAGCCGAAATCAGATGCTTGATCAAATCAATTCTATACGTCAGCGATTAGGGTATCGGCTTCTCTCGCTGGATCCTCAATTAACGGCTCTGTCTCAGTATTATGCCGATCGAATGGCACGGGAAAATTTTTGCGCGCATGTGGCACCGAAAGATGGAGAGGTGTTAGACATGCGGCGCAGGAAGTTCAAAATCATCGAGCGTATTAAAGAAAATGTTGCCAAAGCGCCTTATCTGGACCAGGCTTTTTATAGTTTAATCACCAGTCCCGCCCATTATGCAGCTATGATCGATTCTAACATGACGAGAGTTGGGATTGGGATTGCCGTTGATGAGACTCGGCATATTCTGGTGGCTCAGCACTTCTCGACAAACCCATATTTTGATGATCAGGCTGAGGAATTTTTGACATCGCTTTTTCAAAAAATGAAAGCGATCCGAGGGGACTTGACCTGGTTAACAAATCCGCCAAACCAACCAAAAGTTACCACAGCCACATATCATGCAGCATCGCCTGAAAAGATCGAACAGTTGATTCTAAGTCCCAAGGGTCAGCGGATCTGGCGCCATCCCAACGTTGGGGCAGTCCATTTCCTCAGCTTGATCCAGACTGCGGATGGATTCAAATTGGAGATAGATTTCTATCCGCCAACCAAAGAACAATAACCTGCCGATTTTATGACGAGCCTCTCATGACCTAATTACCAGTCGATCTGAGCAAAGCTTTGAGATTTGACAGGGATTGTGACCGAGCCCCTTGGGAGTTTGCGGAACTTTGCAAGAGCTTGTTCGGTTGGTTCTTGAGGTCCTGCACGATAGGAATGAGATATTTCATTTTTTAAGCTGCACGAGCTCATCTGTTTTTTTGAAGTCATTGTATTCATCTTGGTGGAACTTTATTCATTGAGGTCGTATAAGTGTCTTGGCCCTGTTAAAAAGCCGATCATTTTGAGGCAGATCAGCCAAGCTTTCAAAGCAATAAAAGTACACTAAACAGAGAGGTGGTTCATGGTTAACAAAAATCGTTTCAGTATTACAGTGCTATTCATTATTAGCTTGCTTCTCTTACCTTTTGCTTTCACGGACGTTCAATCCACCCCAGACGAAGGGATGTGGACGTTCGACAATCCTCCAATAAAACAGTTGCAGGAGAAGTATGGTTTCACTCCGACTCAGCAGTGGCTGGATCATGTGCGGCTGGCCAGCGTCAGGTTCAACGACGGCGGTTCAGGTTCATTCGTAAGCCCGAATGGTCTGGTGCTGACCAATCATCATGTGGCGATGGGACAACTCCAAAAGATGTCCACAGCCGAAAGAAATTATGTCGCCACCGGTTTCTATGCCAAGACTCTGAAGGACGAGGTGAAATGTCCTGATTTAGAGTTGAATGTGCTTTATGCCATGGAAAATGTGACTGATCGGGTATTAGGGGCGGTAACCTCGGGCATGAGCGAGCAGGAAGCGCTTAAGGCGCGTGAGGCCGAGATAGCACGAATCGAAAAAGAGTATTTGGATAAGACTGGCCTGACCTGCAATGTCGTTTCACTCTATCGTGGCGGAGAGTATTGGGCATACCAATACAAGCGCTACACCGATGTGCGGTTGGTGATGGCGCCCGAGCGACAGATCGCCTTCTTTGGCGGCGACGATGATAACTTCACCTATCCGCGCTACGATCTGGATATGGCCTTTTTCCGCGTCTATGAAAACGATCGGCCGATTAGTTCTCCGCATTATTTGAAGATCAATGCCAAAGGGGCGGAAGATGGCGAACTGGTTTTTGTTTCAGGGCATCCTGGTTCTACCAATCGGCTTAATACTTATGATCAACTGGTGTTTCAGCGGGATGTGCAATACCCGATGATGCTTAAGATGATCAACAAGCGATTGGAGATTTTATATAACTATGCCAAGCAAGGTCCAGAACAGCATCGTCGCGCTTTGGGCCAGATATTCGGCCTTGAGAACGGCAAGAAAGCTCAAACTGGGGAGTACCAAGGATTGCTGGATGCGCGAGTGATGGAAAAGGCACGACAGGAAGAATTGGCGTTTCGACAGAAGATCGACGCTAATCCCGAATGGCGCGAGCAATATGGCTCGGCTTGGGATGCTATCAGCCAGGTCATTGCTCAGCAGAAGCAGGTTGCTCAGCAGCGGTTTTATCAGCGGATGGCGTTGAGTTCTCGTTTCTATAACATCGCCAACCAGATCGTGTTCTATGTAGCTGAGGTTACCAAACCCGATGAAGACCGCCTGGATGGGTATCATGATAGCCAACTGGAGCAATTGCGCTATCGTTTGTTCTCTCCAGCGCCGATCTATAAAGACCTAGAAGAGGCTACCATGAGCGGGATGATGCAACTGGCACTGGATGAATTAGGACCAGATGACCCTTATCTCAAGATTATCCTCGATGGTCGTACACCGCTGGAAGTCACCCAGGAATTGCTCGCTAATACCAGGCTGGATGATGTCGGATATAGAAAATCGCTGATCGAAGGCGGAGCAGATGCGGTTGCTCAAGCAACCGATCCTTTCATCGTACTGGCAAGGAAGTTTGAGCCTTTGCAGCGACAGCAGATTGAAGATGATAAGAAAAATTTCCAAAGCATCCTGATCCCGGCCAGCGAAAAGATCGCCCGCGCCCGATTTGCGGTTTATGGCAAAGAAACCTATCCTGATGCCACTTTCACCCTGCGGCTGTCTTATGGCGTGGTCAAAGGCTATCCGATGAACGGGACCAAGGCCCCCTATAAGACCACCCTATATGGCCTCTATGATCGAAGCCTAAGCTTCAACGAGCAAGATGCCTTTGCGCTGCCCAAGCGCTTCTGGGATCGAAAATCGAAGCTTAATCTTGCTACCCCAGTCAATTTCGTGAGTACTAATGACATTATTGGCGGCAACTCCGGTTCGCCAGTGATCAACAAGAACGCTGAGCTGGTCGGCCTCATTTTCGATGGAAATATCGAAAGCCTGGTGGGAAGATTTGTGTACGATGACACCACCAATCGCGCTGTCTCGGTCCATAGCGCGTTTATCATCGAAGCGCTCAAAAAACTCTACGATGCCGATGCGCTTGCGAAAGAATTGGGATATTAGCAATCGAATCTCTCAATGATGGCTTAAGGGAATGATGGGATAATGGAATGATGAAAAATGAGGTCCATTATTCCATCATTCCAATTCATCATGAACTGAGTTGTCCGACCGAGCTGGTTCGATCTCTTGCCCTTTATCGATTCTTAATGTGCAACCGCCCAACTTCGCTAATCACTCGATTTGCCAATCGCCCAATCACCTAATTTTTCATTGGCCCAAAAACAGGTCTCGGCCTTTGACCAGAGCATAGATCTTTCGATCTGCAACGGAACGTTTCAGCATCCAGAAACCACAATCGGGATGGACATAGCGAATGCGATCGATGCCGCATTTTGCCATCGCCTTTTCGATGCGTTTGGCCACTTCATCTGGAGTCTCGATGTGGTTTACTTTGATATCTATTACTCCGATGCCCAGTTGAATCCTGGGATCAATTTGAACCAAGGCATCCCAATCGCTTTCTGGTCGATGCGCCAATTCCAGCACCAGATGATCGGCATGGAGGCTATTGAGAAAGCCGATGAGCGCTTGCCACGTGCCGCGTTGAATGGTTTGGCCGCCGTAGTTGCCGAAGCAGAAATGAACCGCTTTCTCAACAGAAATTGCATCCAGTACCATATTAATCGCCTTAGCGGCTAACGGACCATCATTGGGATTGCCAGGGATATTGGCCTCATCAACCTGGACGCAAGCGCAAGGCAAGCCCTTCACTTGTTCGACCAGGACATCTGCTATCGCCAGTGTCAGCCTTTCGAAATCATGGTAATAGAAATCGAGCAAAGTCCTGGCCAACATGTATGGGCTGGTCACCGTGAATTTGAATGGACCATTGGCGACCGCCGCCGCCCGTTCGCAGTCAGCGAGTAAGTTTAGACCTCCTTCGTGAATCGGACCGATGACTGCACCTGCTGGTTTAGCACGAAATGCCACCTCCGATTTTTGTCGAAATTGCTCATGTTGTGAGCGGCCGATCTGGGTGGTGATGCCAGCCATTTTACCAATAAAATAGTCGATCATCCCATTGGTGTCTGGATGGTTGATGTCGAAGCGATATAGTTCCCCATCGGTGGGCAGATCAATGCCAGCTTGGCGTTGAATATCGAAAACCACTCTGGTGGCATCGACCAGCGCCTGTTCGCTGGGATGGGCTGCCAACCAATCTGGGACAGGATAGGAGCCAACTGTTGTCGTCAAAATTGTCTCTTTCATAGGTCTTTCAATCCTCAAATTATAATTGGCAGAATCTAAACGTTTCTATCCCAAAAATCAACTGAAAAATTTTGATATTGAAAATCACCTGTATTGCGTCACCGCCAATTTTATTGCTTGCATTTTTGTCATAATATTAGTATTTTTGCACCGCGAATGATCAATTATTTGAAAAAAATAACTGGAGAGGTTTTATGGATGTCTTGACCCTGTCCCGTATTCAATTTGGTCTTACTATCGCGTTTCATTACATCTTTCCGCCGATGAGCATCGGGCTGAGCATAATTCTGATCATCATGGAGGGGATGTATCTCAAGACGAAAAATGAGCTTTATCATCAAATGACGCGTTTCTGGGTGAAGATTTTCGGATTGATTTTCGCCCTTGGCGTTGCCTCAGGGATTGTTATGGAATTCCAATTTGGCACCAATTGGGCGACTTATTCTCGGTTTGTTGGCGATGTGTTCGGAAGTGCATTGGCGGCTGAAGGAATCTTTGCGTTCTTTCTGGAATCTGGTTTTCTGGCCATTTTGCTTTTTGGATGGAACAAAGTAAAGCCTCGAACCCATTTTATTTCGACAATCATGGTCTCTTTTGGCGCCCATTTCAGTGCAATCTGGATTGTGGTGGCCAATTCCTGGCAACAAACCCCGGCTGGACATCAGATTGTTGGTATTGGATCAACGGCACGGGCCGAGATCGTAAGCTTTTGGCAGATGGTATTCAATCCATCGTCGATCGATCGACTTGCTCATGTGTTATGTGGCGCATGGCAGGCTGGCGCTTTTCTGGTGCTCAGCGTCAGCGCCTATTATTTAATCAAAAAACGACATGTTGACTTCGCTGAACGGTCGTTCAAAATCGGTTTAGTTGTGGGGGCAATTGCCTCGGTGCTTCAATTGATCAGCGGTCATTACAGCGCCATCGTGGTGCGCAAATATCAACCTGTTAAACTTGCTGCCTATGAAGCCCATTACCCAGAAAAAGAACCTGCCCCGTATCATTTGATCGGTTGGGTCGATGAGAAAAACGAAAAAGTCTATGGGATCAGCGTCCCAGGTTTGTTAAGTTTCCTCTTGAGCGGTGATCCGAAAGATCCAGTCATTGGACTGAGCTCCTTTCCTCCAGAGGACCGGCCACCGGTTGCTGTGGTATTCCAAACCTATCACGCCATGGTGATCATCGGTGTCGGGCTAATTGCCCTTTCTTGGCTGGGCTTATTCTTATGGTGGCGGAAAAAGCTATTTGATTATCGATGGCTGTTATGGATCTTTGTGTTGTCAGTATTAGGTCCTCAATTTGCCAATCAATTGGGGTGGTTTTCGGCGGAGATCGGCCGGCAACCATGGATCGTTTATAACCTTCTGCGCACTGAGGAGGCCTATTCCAAAACCGTAACCGCTCATGAAGTCATTACCTCTTTGGCAATTTTCGGCATTATTTACCTGATGCTAACCGTGCTGTTTATTTACTTGTTGAACGATAAAATTCAACATGGCCCGGTGGAAGATCAAGTGAAGGAGGGACATTTAGCATGAGTATCGCATTCGATTTAAATACCATCTGGTTTGCCTTGGTTGGCGTTTTATTCACTGGCTACGCGCTACTCGATGGCTTTGATCTCGGGGTAGGTGCCCTTCATCTGTTTACCAAAACCGATCGTGATCGTCGGCTGCTCCTGAATGCCATCGGCCCAGTGTGGGATGGTAATGAGGTTTGGCTGGTGACTGGCGGCGGCGCGCTGTTCGCAGCGTTCCCTCGGGCATATGCGACCGTTTTCTCCGGTTTCTACATGGCGTTCATGATCTTCCTATTCGGCTTGATCTTTCGCGCAGTTGCCATCGAATTTCGCAGCAAGCAACCCATGCGCTGGTGGCGGCAAACCTGGGATATCAGCTTCAGCGTGAGCAGCATTCTCTCCAGTCTGGTACTTGGAGTCGCGCTCGGTAATATCATCTGGGGCATACCGCTGAATTCAGAGGGAGATTATATTGGATCATTCTGGGGACTGTTTCATCCCTATTCGCTGCTTGTGGGAATCACCACGGTCGCATTATTTATGATGCACGGCGCGATCTATGTAGTGTTGAAAACCGAGGGTGAGCTCCACGACAAAGTTCGCGGCTGGGTGAATAACACCATCATCTTCTTCATCATTTGCTATGTGACCACCACCATGGTGACGCTGATTTTCGTCCCTCACATGGTCTATTATTTTCGCGAGCAACCAGTGCTTTTTATCGTCCCATTTCTGAATATGTTGGCGATTGCTAATATCCCGCGGGAGATTATTCACGGGAATGACTTTCGCGCTTTTCTATCATCCTGCGCCGCGATGATCGCGCTAATGACCATTTTCGGGATTGGCATGTATCCTAACATCGTGCTCTCGCGTCCAGATTTCTCAAACAGTTTAACGATCTACAGCGCCGCATCTTCGCATAAAACGCTGAGCATCATGCTGATCATCGCCATCATTGGGGTGCCGTTGGTATTGGCATATACGGTGAGCATTTATTATATTTTCCGCGGGAAGGTCAAACTGGATGCTTCCAGTTACTAATACCGACTTGTTTTCATCATAAAAGTGGATTTGATTCTATTCAATGAGAACGAACATCCAACCATGGAGTGGATTGATATTTTTTTGGAGAAAGCATGACCTTTTTGAAAATTCCGATGGCGAAGGTCGCTTGGCTGATATGCGCGGGCTGGATGCAATTTTGCGTACCGGGTCTCATTTCAGCCCAAGATTCGCTAATGACTTTATTGAGCGATGAATTAAATCGCGAGCTTGCAGTGCTTCAACAGGAAGCAATTCCCCCGTATTTTATCAGCTATACCGTGAGCGATGTACATAAAACTAGCGTGAGCGCCTCATTTGGCACCCTGACCAATGCCAGCAGCTCGGACTCGCGTCTGCTGATGGTGATAGTTCGCGTGGGCGATTATCGATTCGATAATAGCCATGAGCTCCGAGGCGATTTTTTTGATATCTCTTCTTTTGGAAGCCGAAACGTGGAGCGCATTACGCGCGAGAATTCTCCGGAAGCGATCCGCATGGCTATCTGGCGATTGACAGACCAACAATATCGTCAGGCAGTAGAACAATATCAGCGGGCGAAGGCGAATGTCGCTACCAAAGTTGCTGCTGAGGATACCTCTGCCGATTTCTCGCGCGAATTGGAAGTGGCAGTTTTTTATGAGCCAACCATAAATGTCAAAGCGGTGCTGGGTGACCGATCCATTTGGGAACAAAAGGTCAAAAAATATTCAAAGGCATTTTTAGAAAAGAAGCAGATTTTCGGCGGACAGGCCAGCTTCAGCTTTTCAGTGGAACGGAAATATCTCGTTACCAGCGAAGGGACGAGGATCGCTCAAAATGCCGTGTTTGCCCAATTATATATTTCGGGCTTCATCAAGGCAGATGATGGCATGGAATTGCCGCTCTATAAGAGCTATGCAGCTTCCCACCCGCAGGACCTTCCTGGGGATGAGCAAATTTTAATGGACGTAGCGGCAATGATCAAGAAGCTGGAAGCGTTAAGAAACGCTCCTTTGGTAGAACCTTATACAGGTCCAGCAATTCTCTCGGGCCGATCCGCTGCAGTGTTCTTTCATGAAGTATTCGGCCATCGGATCGAGGGGCATCGGCAGAAGAGCGAGGAAGAGGGGCAGACTTTTAAGGACAAGATCGGCCAACTCATCTTGCCGGAGCATTTGCAGGTCACGTTCGATCCGACCCTGCGAAGCTATCGCGGATTTCATCTCGTTGGCCATTATCAGTTTGACGATGAAGGGATTCAATCGCGTCGGATCGCTGTGGTGGAAAATGGTATTTTCAAATCGTTTTTGATGTCGCGTTCGCCGATAGAAAATTTCCCCCGGTCCAATGGTCATGGGAGAGCCCAAGCTGGTTATGTACCCCTGTCACGACAATCCAATATGCTGATCGAATCAACAGCGCCGCTCTCGGCCCAGCAGCTCCGAGAAAAACTCATCGCTGAATGCAATAAACAGGGCAAGCCGTTCGGGCTGCTGTTTCAGGATATCGAAGGCGGGTTTACCATCACTGGGCGAGATATGCCCAACGTGTTTAATGTCATTCCCACTGAGGTCTATCGCGTTTACACCGATGGCCGGCCAGATGAATTGGTTCGCGGGGTGGACTTGGTTGGAACACCGCTGGTGATGTTTTCGATGATCTCGGATGCCAGCGACCAATATGATGTATTCAATGGCATTTGTGGCGCCGAATCCGGCAATATCCCCGTATCTGCGATGGCTCCTGCACTCCTTGTCACCCAAGTCGAAGTTCAGAAGAAAAGCAAATCGCAAGAGCGACCGCCAATTCTGGAACGGCCAGACATTAGAAGAATTTTCAAAAAGTAACCAATAGGCCCTTAATCATTTTGAATGGTTTCATTGAGAAATTTTCGCCTATCAATTCGAATGCCATTTTTTTCATCCCAAGCGGATCAATTTGCTATTAATAAAACGAGGCGATCTTTGCAAATTGTGGGGACAGTTCGTTCTGAACCAGTAATGATGGAGTGAAATCCCACAAATTGCGAGGACTCACAAATTGTTTTGTTTATCGGCATGTCAGACTTGTTCCTTTTTGCTTTTTCAGGAGCGCATAGACATCTGCAGAAAGAGTGATATTGAATAGATTCGTGTCACTGGTGCGCATTTAGGAATCCCTGATAGCTTTCAAATTAAAAATCCAAGAGATCCTTGCATTCTCAGGCGTCGCGGCCAAATTTCAAATTCTTTGAATGTTCCAAAATCTTGAAGTGCCTATTTGAAAGGATCAAAGATCGCCTCCATGGAATTGACCAGAGGCAATCTGATTAACGATAGAGCCACGGATTAAAAATTTAAAAGGTAAACATGAAAAATATAATTAGACGGATTACCCTATTCATATCGATGCCGCTAATTTTCATTGCATCTATTTCTGCAAAGACTGAGACGACGCACGACATCATCTTATCTGCCATGAAAGATGAGTTGACCCGAAACCTGCAACAACTGCAATTGGAAAGTCTGCAGCGGCCATTTTTCATTTCCTACACGGTTCGCGATTTCACATCCGTTTCGATTTCGGCAACGCTTGGCGCTCTCATCGAATCGGAGGTAAGCCCATTGCGCAGCTACAATGTGCGCGTTATGGTTGGAAATTATCAGATGACCGATGAAAATTTTCAGGACTCAGCGCCGAGCGACTTTCAAAGTTCATTACTGCAGGGCATGGATGAATTGCCGATTGAAGATGATTATTATGGTATTCGACGTGCGCTGTGGATCTCGACCGATCGGGTATATAAAAGCGCATCGGAAAAATATGAACGAAAAAAAGCAGCCCTGGAACAGCAGGAGCTAAGTGAAGAGGAACGTTCGCTGGAGGATTTCAGTCGGGCGCCTGTCGTAAAATATCGCAAACCAGCGCCGGAGTTCAAATTCGACCGAGCTCGCTGGGAGGGCATCGTCCGACAATTGTCGTCGCTATTCAAAGCCTACCCAGATATTTACACGTCTCAAGTTCGATTCAATTTAGTTCATGGCGATAGCTATTTCATCAACAGCGAGGGCACTGAGGTGATCCAGCCGTTCAGGCTGGCTTCCATTATCGTTAATGGGTCCGCCCAAGCGGTTGATGGGGATTGGCTTACCGACACATTCTTTTTCATCGGGTTCAGCCCAGATGAACTGCCATCACTTCCGGTGCTGAAACAGGAGACAATCTCGTTGGTTGAACGCTTGTTGGCATTGCGCCGTGCTCCAGTTTTCGATGGTGCTTATACTGGACCCGTGATGTTTGAGGGCACAGCGGTGGCTGAATTGATGTCCCAACAATTGTTTGAGCGACCTGGTGGGTTGCTCGCTTTCCGCAAGCCGGTCACTGCTGCAATCGGGCGCTCCCAGCCTTTACCCAGTCAATCGCTCGAAGATAAAATCGGCACCCGCATTCTCTCTCGAGACCTGACCATTGTCGCACGCCCAACGCTGAAAAGTTTTGCAGGGACAAACCTCATTGGGAGTTATGAAATCGATGAGGAGGGCGTAGTCCCACCAAATGAAATCTTATTGGTTGAGAATGGCATTTTAAAAATGTTATTGAGCAATCGTACCCCAACACTCAAAATCAAATCTTCTAATGGCCATGAACGGCCAATGTTCAGCCTTGGAAAATTTGCTGGCAGCCGACTCGGGCCAAGTGTGATCGTCATTACCAGCAACCAAGGGAAAACAGCGGCTGAAATGAAAACTGAATTGCTCAAATTGGCCCAGCAGGAGGGGCTGGAATATGCTATCATCATCCGCAAGATGACTTTTTCGCTTCGGACAGCAATGGTTTATCGGGTTCGGGTGGCTGATGGTAGCGAAGAATTGGTCCGTTCGGCAAGCCTGGGTCGATTGGCTGTCAGCTCATTGAGGCGCATCTATTTGGCAAGTTCCGAGCAAATCTTATATCAAAAGGGCGGCATTCCCGCCTCCTATATCGTTCCTAATGCGCTCATTTTTGAGGAACTCGAGCTCGAACAAGAGAAACGATCGTTTACGCCAAAGCTTCCGGTGGTGCCAAGCCCGCTGCTGACGAACCAGTAACGCCAGAACCTATTCCCTCCATTTTTTTGGGACATCGGCACGATAATGAAGATTGAATTGTAATTGATATGGAGCGAGGATGAGGATCTATTTTTCAGCGTCGATCTCTGGTGGCAGAAAATATCTAGATATTTATAAAAAGATCGTAGCTTATTTAAAGGAGCAGGGGCATCAGGTATTAACAGAGCATATTGTGATCGACAATATTTTCGATTTTGAAAATCAGCTCAGTCCGCAAGCGATCTTCGAGCGAGATATTCAATGGCTAAATGAGTGCGATCGCGTGGTCGCCGAGGTCTCAAACCCTTCGTTAGGGGTGGGCTATGAGATCTGCTATGCGTTGGAGCATCGCGTTCCAACTCTGTGCCTCTATCAACCGGGAATTTTCGTGAGCCGCATGATCATCGGAAATACATCTCCATATCTGACATTGTACGAATATCGGAACGAACCGCTTTTATTTCAGCAATTGGATGAATTCCTCGGCCGAGCCAATTTGAAAGCTGCTTCAGATTGAATCGAATGGAATGATCAATTCTTTGCTGGGTCAAATTGGAATTTGAAATTCGCGCTGAACCGTTCAAGTATTCGGTTTTCAGTTTGCCAGCAAATTCGAGGATCAGATCGAGACATCGATCGCTGGTTTGCTTGGTAAAAGCTCCTTGCCAAATTGGTCAATATGCTGTTTTAAATCCTCATTTGTTATCTGATCATAATCCACCACATCGAAAAAATAGGGCATCAGAGTCTCTTCGTTCAGAAGATATCGAATCTGAGTAATAATTTCGTGGGTGATGTTTTTGCCTCTGATAGCGATATCTACATCTGAGCCGCTCTTAAAATTTCCCATCGCGCGCGAGCCGAAAATAATTGCCTCCTGGACTTCTGGGAAAGAAAAGATAATTTGCGTTAGCTGCTTGATCTCATGTTCTCGCAGTCCGAATCTCATCCCTGCGCCTCAGGTTGTAATTTGTCATAAAGCTGCCTGATGATCGGCAGATAGTTTTCTCTGATCACCCGTTCGATCTGCAAAGCGAACGCTTCATCATAAATGTGCGTTGTCAAATTGCGATCTTCTAATGCTCGCAGCCAGGTCTCCCCGTCGGAGATTAACTCGATTTGGAACGCTTGCTTGATCGTCTCTCGTGGCGTTTTTACCAAAAAACCCAGCGATTCGAGATAATCTTTCATTGTTTTCCAGGAGAGCTCGAAGGCAATTTCAAAAAACTGAATCAAACCAGCTCGCTCTATTTCTGATAGTTGTTGGACACGTGCCGTTCGCTCCAAAAGCTCAAAAGCTTTTGCGAAGTTTTGAAAGCGTTGTTTCCAGCGCATTTCTTTTGGATTCATATTTTCATCCAGACATTGACAGAGATGCCACTCATGGCATGATCAGCCCAATTTGAGTCGTTTAAGCGTCGACCAGAAATGTAGGAACTATTTATCGCTATCAAAGCTTCATTCCACCATTAATGTAAACCGATGGAAGTTTAGCCCTCGAGATAAGCTATGTCCTAAAAATTTGATGATGTATCGAATCCGATGTGCGCTTGACGTCCTGGCCTGCCAGCGAATTCAGGCATCCCATCTGCTTTTGTACATTCAAGATCATAATTAGCTCTGAATGCCTGATTTTGCATGGATAGAAGCACTGATTTTGTAGCTGATTTCACCGCAAAAATCATTTAAACAGCCTAGCCAAGAAATCCAGCAATTTGCCTAATATCCCTCGCTCGCGGCCACTTGGGATGTACACATCATCGGTTTCATCGATATAGACGATGCCATCGCCATCCTCATCCTCATATTCGCCAGGAGGAATATCCGCGCCAGGGACAGATACAGAGGTCAGCGCACGTCGAAAGCGATCCCAATCGAACAACGGGCCTGGGTCTGGCTTCCAGGGAGAGACTTCCTGATGGCCGCGAATCAGTTCGATCGGGATATTAAATTGCCGCATCTTCTGTCTGACCAACCAGATCAGCGCTTCGTATTGAAAAGCTGTATAAGGAACGATTTGACCATCCCCTTGCAGCTCAATGCCGATGCTCCATCGATTTAAACTTTCGCGCAATTGACCTCGAATGACCCAGCTACTTTTGCCGGCATGCCAGGCCGTGTCCTCATCCCGCACCATCTGAACGATCGGCCGTTCGACACGAGCGATGATGTAATGCGCCGAAGCCTGATTGGTGGTTCGCCACACCGCTGGCTTGAACCAGTTGATCGTCCCCTCGAAGCTGTTGATCATCCCATTGGTGCTGCCGGTATGATGAATGATGATCATGGCGTTTTCAATTTTACCGGGATCAAAAAATTGACTCTCTATCCATTGTATCTGCATTATTGGCCTCCTATGTTCGGTTGGCAAATTAATTCTGTCTTATTCAAAAAATAATCAGATTTAAAAACGATCTTTATTTCCTGTTCAATTCCATCATATCATCAAGCCACCAGTCCACGATTCTTTGGTTCATCTGTCCACGCATCACGCTTGAAATAGCTTGGTGATCTCGTCCTGATGAAACAGGGGTAGATCGATCTCATCGTTGTCGATAACGAGCTTGACACCATATTCAACTGGCATCACTTTGCCGATGTTTCGAATTTCGATCTGATTTTTTTTTAAATTTTCGATTATTTTGCTGGTGAAGTGCGGATCGACGACGATCAGCAGCGCCCCAGAAGCGATTGCTCCCATTGGATCAATATCATATTGATCGCAGAGCAGCTTGGATTCTGGCAGGATCAGGATCTCGTGCTCGAAAATTTTAAGTCCCAAGCCGGTAGCGATCGCTAATTCGTGGAGCCCCATGGCTAGTCCGCCTTCGGTGGGATCATGCATGGCATGGACGCCGCCGATCTCAACTGCCAGCTTTGCATCTTTGATCACACTGATCCCTGGATCATATAGGAAATTTCGGCACTTTTCCACCAATTCTGCAGAATAGAGCTGGGTTAACGGCTCAGCTTTTTCTCGAGCGATGATCGAGGTGGCTTCGATGGCGATCCCTTTGCTTAAAAGCACGTCATCCCCGGGACGGACGTTCTCGCCGGTGACCAGCGATCCTTTCTCTGCAACCCCTAACATCTGGCCGACTATAATAGGACGATCTAAGCCATAAGTGATCTCGGTGTGTCCCCCGCAAAACAAGATATCCAGCTCCTGACACGCGGTTTGAAGCTGTGAAAAGATATTCTCAACTAAGAGTCTATCCGACTTTTTCTCAGGCAGCAGGACGGTTGCGAGGAACCATCGGGGAATTCCTCCCATGCAAGCGATATCGTTGGCATTGACATGAATCGCATAATGGCCGATACTCTCGGTTACGAAAGTGATGGGATCGGTTTTCGCGATCAAATAAAAATCGCCTTGGTCAATCACCGTGGCATCCATGCCAACTTTAGGCCCAACAACCACGGTCTCGTCTTCCATGGTGTATTTTTCCAGCAATTCCGAGAGGAACGACGGAGCTAATTTGCCAACGGGTAGAACGTCCTGCGGATCGATCATGATTGGATCTCCACCTCAAATGTCACGGTTCCGCCACCCGTCCATTCGCATGGGTCCAGACATTGTACGTAAGCGCGATTTTCATCACGCTTGTTCAAACCAATAGCTATTGGCGCAACGCCATGGGACAGCGCCACATGATACGGCAAGAGCGAAGCGAGTGAATGAAGACAAATCCGGCGGGCTTTTTCGGGATTGATAATATATCCCTGCTCTAACCAGAAACAATCTCCAGGATGATAAATTGGACAAAAGCCTCGCACATCCCTTATCGTGATTTTGAGATCATATCCCATCGGATCGCTCCAAAAAAATTGATCTAATTCGGTGCGCTCGACTCGAGAGGAAACCTTTGTCAATTAAACTTTTTTATTCTCTAATTTGGGCAACTTTTTCTTTGCTGCTAATTTCTCATATCAATGCCATCATGGCTTCGAAAAACACTGGTTAATATATCAAAATAATTCGTGTTTGTCAATCAAAAATAAATAATATTTTGTTCTTGCATTTTTATGTCTGTTTTGTTATAATAAGCTGAACTTTTGAAGAGGTAGAAAAAATTTTTTATGTAGTAAAGACTCTTGTGAAAAGAAATGGTTTCAAAACTCAGTAATTGCCTTGTTTGAACTGAGAGATAACATGTTGAGCCGCCTGAAGATGTTTTCTCAAGCGATCGGCTCTGCTACTTCAAAGCCAATGACATTCCCAATTTCAATTAATTGAGCCCCGCTGATGTTTTGCTCAATGCGCATAAATCCGCTGATCTTTGGAATAGGCAAAATTTAATTCGCATTTCAATAAATCATTACGAGGGAGCGATTTGATGACTGATACTGTGCTTGCTAAGCCGCACCATTCTCCTGAATTTCGTCTGCGCCGTTTTCTAAATTGGTTTCCTATGGGTTTGACCTACGCCTTTCTTTACATGGCTCGCTACAATTTGACGGTCTCCAAAAATGCATTGGGCGACTTAATGTCCAAAAGCGATTTCGGATTGATCTTTGGCATTGGCACCTTTACCTACGCGTTTGCGTTTTTGTTGAATGGTCCCTTAACCGACCGGATTGGGGGAAAAAAAGCGATCTTAATTTCCGCGTTTGGCGCCGCTACCATGAATCTCTTCATGGGGCTAACTCTCTATTTGCTGCTTGCCCAGCAGGTAAAGCTGAATCTGCTGATCGTTTTTTCCATCTGTTATATGCTAAATATGTACTTTCAGAGCTTTGGGGCTGTGGCGATTGTCAAGGTCAACGCTTCGTGGTTTCATGTGCGAGAGCGGGGGGTGTTCGGCGGAATTTTCGGGGTGCTGATCTCATTGGGGCTTTATTTCGCGTTCGACTGGAGCGAAGCGGTCGTTCGTGCGACCATGGTCAATGTGCCTGCCAAATTGAACTTTCTCGAAGCAGGATTGCGCCGCCTCATTGGTGCGACCAACGCCACTGTGGATCAAACATGGTGGATTTTCTTTGTTCCTGCCATCATCCTCTATTTATTCTTTATCCTGGAGAGCTTCATTTTGAAAGATCGTCCCGGCCAAGCTGGGTTTGCAGATTTTGATACTCATGATGCCTCATCAGGCGAAGAAGACAAAAAGTTCCAGTTGAAAGAGATCTTAACACGCATTCTCACCAATCGCGTGATCATTATTGTCGCGATCATCGAAATGTGCACTGGGGTCCTGCGACAGGGCATTATGCATTGGTACCACATTTTCGCCAAGGAGGAGCTCGGATTAGGGCCTACCGATTTCATGCAAGCTCATTGGGGGTTGATGCTCATGATTGCTGGAGCCAGCGGAGGGATGCTGGCCGGTTTCTTATCGGATAAGATTTTCGGTTCTCGTCGGGGGCCAGTGGCTGCGCTCCTTTATGGCGCCATGATCCTTTCTACCATTATCATGGCGTTCGTGCTCTATCAACCGCTTTATCTCGCAATCCTGGTGACTGTTATCTCATTTAGCGTCATCGGCACCCATGGCATGTTATCTGGGACTGCCACCATGGACTTTGGCGGCCGGCGGGCTGCGGCCACGGCGGTCGGATTGATCGATGGCGCGGTTTATTTGGGGACAGCCATTCAATCGGTCTCGTTGGGATTTCTGACTGAAAGAAACTGGCATTATTGGCCTTTGTTTCTGATCCCATTTTCGATTTTTGGATTTCTTTTGGCCTTAAGCATCTGGCACGCGTTTCCAAAAGGTCGAAAAGCTGGCCATTAAAGGTCATTTAGAGCAAAAATTTTCAAACTTATTTCGCGGAGGGAGTATGAAAGTTTTTGTGAGTTCTACTTATGAGGATCTGAAGGAATATCGCGAGGCGGTGCGCGATGCCATCATCTCTCGAGGCTATCAGCCAATTATGATGGAGTACTTTACACCCGAAGGAACAGAACCGCCAAAACCGGAATGTCTTAAACGGCTCAGAGAAGCTGATATCGTCGTAGCAATCTATGCTTTTCGTTATGGACATATCTTCGAAGGCGATGATAAATCCATTACTGAATTGGAGTACGAGCTGGCAGTTAAAAAGAAAAAGAAGATCTTCTTTTTCATGCCGCATAAAGATCTGGCCAGACGATGGCCCAAGGCATTTCGAGAAGAGAACGAGAAGCTTCGGGAGTTTCGAGGAAAGATTCAGCGTGACCATTATGTCCAGTTTTTTCGAAGCAAAGATGATTTAAAATTTTTGGTCTTGAAGACCCTGCCCCACGATCTGGAAATAGACTTAGAAAAGGCCTTAAATGATGCCCGCGATGAAACGAAAAATGTTCCTCCTCAAAAACAAATGGAGATCATTGACCAACTGATCGCGGCCAACGAGGAAGGACGTCTCAGCGATGAAGCTTTGGCAGTCAGCTCTCGGCTCATTACCAGCAATTTCAAGACGTTTGATTCCTCTCTCAAGCTATCGCTTGTTCATGCGACGAATGAGTTGCTCACTGGCAGTTTGACAGTTGGCGATTACGAGAAAATAGCCAATCGTTATACGCGCTGGAAACAATTGAAGCGGAAGCTGAGGCGGGTTGCGGGGCCAGCTTTATTGTTTCTGTTGATTGGTTTCTTTATTGGATTTCTATCCTACCGCTATAACTGGTTCAATGCCCGAGTCAAATATCTGGCAGCTAAAAATACCAACCCGATGGATGTGGTAGAATGGCTGGCAGAAGAAAAGGTGGGTGAAAATATCAATTTCGATGATGTCGCCAGCCCCGGCACTTTGAAGGCGATCATCGGTCTCAGCTTCGCATACGAATTGGATCCTAAAAACCAGGAACTCCGATCCAATCTGGAGCGATTGCTCCGGGATGTGCGGCGCGACATGCGCCAGAGGTTCACTCCGCCAGAACGACTGCAAAACGATTTGCTTGTTTTAAACAAAATATATGAATATGTACCCTATGCTGGAATTCGAAACGTTGCTGATTCGCTGAAGCCACGAGTTGATCTGATTCATCTGGACCAGCAATGGGCCAACCCCGAGGTCAGTGATAAAACTTTGCTGAGCGGTTACCAGGCGGTGCTTCGAAACTATCGGAACCAGATCGATGCCGCTGGAGTGCAGCGGAAAATTGACGAGCTGTCCCAATCTGTCGCTCGATTTGAACAGATTAAAGCCATGCAAGCTTCGGATACCGTGACAATTACCGAACAATCGAAGCTTTGGCAGGATTATATCGCCGGCCATCGGAACAGCCCAGAGCGGGCTTTCGGGCAAAGCGAGATCGATCGGATCAAAGGGCTCATGGATGAATATGCCAGCATTTCAGTGGAGGATGCCTTTGTCGTGTGTCGCAGTGTAGTGGATCTGAATCCTATCGGGAAAGCAGATCATTTTCCCGTCGGCAATGTCTGCGCATGGGCCAAGGTCCGAGCTCCTCGGGCAGAGGTTGTGGTGTTTAAATGGTTCGCCAACAATTCGCTCTACCATACATTTAATGTGAAAGTTGATCGCAACCTCGAGGCCGGCTATCGCGTTCATTCGGCGAAGAACTATGGCTCAGAATATCGGGGAAGAAACGAAGTGCGGCTCTACAATAGTCAAAATCAGCTCATAGGACGGAGGGTATTTTATGTCGGATAAAATCAAGAAAACGACTTTTGATGTGATCATCTTGACCGCCAGACCAGCAGCAGGTAAATCGGAAGTGATCGATTATTTAAAAAAGACCGATGTGGCAACCCGGAAAAGGCGCTTTCATATCGGCGAATTTGACGAGATCGACGATTTCCCGTTCGTCTGGGACACATTCGTCATCGACGATATTCTGACCAAGCATGGCCGGCCAAGGTTGTTCACGGATGAGAGGTATTATTTCAAAGACCATTTTATCTGGAATTTGTTTATCGAGAAGATCAATGTTTCTTATGCGAGAAAATTGGCCTACGATCCAAATTATCATGAGAGCCATACGGCGATCATCGAATTCGCGCGTGGCGGAGAGAATGGCATCGGTGAAGCGCTGTCGTATTTGAGCGATGATATTTTGAGTCGGGCGGGGATCTTTTATATCGATGTCTCTTATGAGGAATCTGTTCGCAAGAACCGCGCACGGAAACGACCTGGGCAAGAAGATTCGATTTTATTCCATTCGTTGCCAGATGAGAAGATGGAGTTCTATTATAAGATCAACGATTGGGAAAAGTTGACTCGGGATGATCCGGAATACATCAAAGCCAAAGGGTTTCGGGTGCCTTACGCAGTATTTAAAAATGAACCAGATTTGACTACTGCCGATGGCGAGCCATTGGGATTTGCGCTGGAGGAAACGTTCGGTCGCCTATGGAACATCTGGTCCAGAAACCGATGAGCGATTTTCTTGTTGCTTTTCTCTAAGTGGATAGGAAAACTTTTTGCCAGAACGGAAATTGCGCCCGTCGGTGCCAGTCGAGCTAATAGTTCGATTATAGACTCCTGTTCCATTCAAATAATTTGCGGTATCAGTGTCATGCCTATAGAGGCAGGCATCTTTCTATCAATCCATTAAAAATGAACTCCTGCCTCTGGAGGAGTAACCAGCATTTGTTCACTTCTATTTGCAAGCCTGGATTGGCTTGGTGAAGGAGCTTGTACTGAGGATTAAGTTTTTCTCTTGATTTTAGTTTCCCCAGATTGAGCGTTGTAGTATTAATGATGAGGCGTTGCAAATTATGGAATGACAAGGCAACTCAGCTTGCAAAGAAATTAGGGTCGGAGCTTGGGCACATCGGTGATTCATCTTTAGTCTGTCAGCACAAGCTCCGTTCCTGATTTTTTCAAGTGGCCAATTGATAGAGGATTCAGCCGAATCAGCTCTCAATCCTTTCTCAAAATTCTTCTTTCGATCTTGGAATCGATCGTCTTCTGTTGCTCCACTGCTTTCATCACCACGTCGGTCAATGGGATCATCAAATCGGTCACTTGGCTGGGAATAAATCCAAGATATTTATCCGCATTAGAGATGACAAAATCGACTGTGGCCCCCAGATAAATTTTATCAAGCTCGATGGACTGGTCGCCAATTTTGGCATTGAAAATCGTTACTGTGCCATCTGAATTCAATTTCCACTCGTATGATAGGCCCGATACCTGAAGGATGCCGCTGGACCCTTCGGCCGCAGCCTGGGCATTGGTCCGCAAAATCTCTAAGACCTGTCTACCGGTCACATGAAACTTGACGATCGAATTGTTGAACGGCAAAATATTTTTAATATCCAGCTTTTTAATCGGACCAGCAGACAGATCCTGGCGAATGCCTCCACTGTTGATCAGCGCAAAGTCGGCCTGACTGAACTGGCGCATACAATCGGTCACAAAATTGCCGATATTGCTCTCCGAAATGCTGGATCGGCGCCAGTCAGTTTCCAGTTCCCCAATGACCTTGCCATACTGCTCATCGATCATTTGCTGAAATTTTTTGACCTCTGCTTCCAGCGATGGCTCAGACTCAATCCCCTCGTTCCACAAGGGTATCACTTGATAATTGTAGCTGAACACCGTATCGGCCGCCACGACGAGGTCCAATCGGCCGAGATCCCGCCAGCGGCTTCCAGCTTGCACAATGATTTTTCGGTTGACAATTGCAGGCTTCTGAAGCAAATGATGGCTATGCCCACCGATGATCACATCTACTTCTGGGCCGACCGTCACTGCCAGGAGTGAATCCGCTTGCAAACCATTATGGCTCAACACCACAATCAAATCGGTCAGCGGATCTAAAATTTTTGCAAGCGAATCGACGATCGGGGCGGAGGGACGGGCGACCAATTGATCACGTTGCGGTCGATTGAGATAATTGGGCAGATCATCGACGATCGTGCCAATAACCCCAACTGCCAGGTTGCCCTTGCTATAAATCTGATAAGGTTCTTTCGTGAACAGTCGACCATCGGCATGATACAGATTGGCCGAAAAGACCGGAAAATTGCAGAGATCAAATAGCTTCTGAGCATTGTCTACTGAAATATCGAACTCATGGTTTCCAGGCGTCAGACCATCAAATCCGATATCATTGAAAAATTTCACTAACGCACCGCCAAAAGCGCCTTCATATTCAATATCACAGATCGGCGATCCGGTCATGAAATCGCCAGCATTGAGCAAAAGCGTAGGATGATTTTCGTTGCGGATTGTTTTAATATAGTGGTTCAGCGCCAGCACGCCACCTAATTTGCGCTCTCGATTTCCATCTCGGTCTTTTATGGTCACTGGTAAAAAGGCGCCATGCATGTCATTCACATGGAGAATGGTAATTGCATCCGTGTGAGGAGCTGCTGGAGGATAAACCTTGCTGGTTCCACACCCCAGAAGCGTGATTAACAAGAGCAATCCGATGGTCATATTTCGCATAAATAATTCCTCAAATTGAATGGTTGATTGTTCCCGAATTTTTGTGGACGAATTTAGGTATTTCCGATCCCAAAATCAAGCAAAATATTTTCAGAAATGTGGTTGACAATATGAAAAGAATTTAGTATTTTCTATCCACCTTATTTCAATGTCTCGAGTAAGGAAATTTGTTCCACAGAGGGTAGGGGATTGATATTCGGAATGGATCAGTAACTAGTTCGGGATCGTTGGCAATTTGATCATGAAATGTTCGTTTTTTCATTCGAAGAATTTTCAACGAAATCGAGTCACGGAGTCTCACGATGGTGAAGCATATTGTGATGTGGAAGCTGCATGACTTTGCGGAGGGGCGTTCTAAAGCGGAAAACACCCATTTGATGAAACAATGGCTCGAGCAATTGAAAGACAAAATTGCTGATGTCCAATACTTGGAGGTCGGGATCAATTTCAAAGCTTCTGAAGACGCTTATGATGTAGTGCTCTATACCGAGTTTAAAGATCGCCAGGCGCTCGAAAATTATCAAGCCCATCCAGAACATATTCAATTCAAAAATAAAATTCAAAACCTTCGTCGTGATAAAATAGTTGTCGATTATGAAATTTGACACGCGATATTGGTGTTCGAGAATGCTGATCTGAATAATTCAATTTTATACGCGGAGCTGCTTATGCCCCTGATGTTCGACATGCCGCTGGAACAGCTTTATAGTTATGAGGGAAAGAACCCACGCCCGGCTGATTTTGATCGGTTCTGGGATGATGGGGTGAATGAGGTGAAGTCGATCGATCCCAAAGTAGAATTAGTCGCCTCGGATTTTCAGACTGAATTTGCAGAATGTCTGGATCTGTATTTCACCAGTACAGAGGGAGCTCGAATTCATGCTAAGTTGATTCGTCCCCGTAAGGCCAAGATGCCCCATCCTGTGGTGTTGATGTTCCATGGCTACGCGGGGAACGCTGGTGATTGGTTCGATAAGCTGGGCTATGTGGCGCAGGGATTTACGGTCGCAGCGATGGATTGTCGGGGGCAGGGAGGGCAGTCTGAGGATCGCGGGGCGGTAAAGGGCAATACGCTCAAAGGGCATATTATCCGAGGGCTGGATGATGAACCAAAGAAGATGCTGTACCGGCAGATATTTCTCGATACCGTCCAGTTGGCACGGGTCGTCATGAACATGCCTGATGTCGATCCAGACCGGATCGGCGTTATGGGTGCCAGTCAGGGCGGTGCATTGGCTTTAGCTTGTGCTGCTTTGGAACCCATGATCAAATGCGCTGCTCCAGTATTTCCGTTCCTGTGCGATTACCAACGCACATGGGAGATCGATCTGGCCGAGCATGCTTACGAGGAGCTGCGGGACTATTTTCGCCGGTTCGATCCGCTGCACGCTCGCGAACGGGAGATCTTCACCCGTTTGGGCTACATCGATGTTCAGCACCTCTGCCCTCGAATCCATGCCGAAGTATTCTGGGGCATCGGTTTGATGGATACCATCTGCCCGCCATCGACTCAATTTGCCGCCTATAACAAGATTACTTCTAAAAAATCATTGGCCATTTATCCCGATTACGGTCATGAAAACCTCCCTGGCCATCAAGATCGCGTGTTCCAGTTCATGGCCAAATTGTAATCCAAGGTATTCTTAACTTTTGGACCTAAATCGCAGAGAACGAACATGGATCATTGGGACTGGTCAATCGCGAACCACGATTACCTTCAAAGGACAATCCAAAGATGTCGACAACAGAACATCATTTTGCCGACCTTTGAGCAACTTAGGCATCCGAACCAAATTCCAGAGACCATCCAGCAGCAACTCGAAGCCATTGACCTTCATGCTCTGCATCCGCTGAACCTGTTTCGCATCCATTGGTGCAATGATCCAGTCACTGGACGAATTGGAGGATACAATTATTTTGAAATCCCTCAGGCGATTACTGGCGTACCACCGAGAATTATCGGGCTGGTGGGGAAGCATTTTCCCACTGGGGCGCATAAAGTCGGGGCAACCTTCGGCTGTTTGGTGCCCTATCTTGTCACTGGCCGCTTTAATCCTGATTATCACAAAGCGGTATGGCCATCGACTGGCAATTATTGCCGCGGCGGCGTTTTTAATTCCCGATTGCTTTCCGTCCATGCAGTAGCCATTTTGCCAGAGCAAATGAGCCAAGAACGGTTCGATTGGTTGAGAGATTTGGGGGCAGAGATTTATGCTACGCCCGGATGCGAGAGCAACGTGAAGGAGATCTACGACAGATGCCATGAGCTGGCAGCGAAAAGCGATGCATATTTCATCTTCAATCAGTTTGATCAATTTGGCAATGCGATCTGGCATTATGAGATCACGGGGTATGCGATCGAACAAGTATTTGATCAGATAAAATCTCCAAACCAACGGCTGGCTGGATTTGTGAGCGCGACCGGATCGGCTGGAACAATTGCTGCAGGGGATTATTTGCGCCGCAAATTCTCTTCGATCAAAATATTGGCGGCGGAAGCGCTCCAATGTCCTACTTTGTTGATGAACGGCTTCGGCGCCCATCGGATCGAGGGGATCGGGGACAAACATGTGCCCTGGATCCATAACATCAAAAATCTCGATCTGGTTTGTGCGATTGATGATGACCATCCACTTCGGGTGCTGCGGCTATTCAATGAACCAGCCGGACAGCAATGGCTGACCCACTTAGGCGTGGATCAACAAACGATTCAAAACCTGCCCTTATTGGGGATTTCCTCAATCGCCAATTTGCTCAGCAGCATCAAATTGGCCAAATATTATGAATTCAATGCCAATGACGTGATCTTTACGGTGTTCACCGACTCGGTGGACATGTATCGCTCCCGCTTGCAGGAGCTAACTGCTGCTCGTGGCAGCTACACCATGCAGCAAGCGGAAATAGATTGGAATTGCGTGATCAAAGGACAGGGAATCGATTTTATCAAAGAGCTGACGTATTATGAAAAAAAGACCATTCACCATCTCAAATATTTCACCTGGGTGGAACAGCAGGGCAAAGATGTGGAGGAGCTAAATGCCCAGTGGTACGATGAGGATTACTGGGAGAAACGATTTTCCACTGTCCCGCTCTGGGATCAATTGATCGAAAACTTCAATGCGAAAGTGCGGTCATGCTAGGATTTTATCCCTTCCCGTTTTTCGAAGATGTGCAGAATAGCTATTTTTCTAATTTGGGAATCCGTGCTAAAATCAGAGGATTCGATGGAGCAGATTTATCTATCTCAAGGAAATTTGAGCTGATCATTTTTTATCTTGCAGGATATTTAGCAGATGAAAACACGAACAAGGATGATAAAAAATGCACTGATCAGCTTGGGTGGCAATGACTTGAGATTGGTCGATGTGGTTTTTGCCGATCAGATCGAACAGGTTATCCCGAGAACCGATTGGCCCATCGAGTGGCGCGAAATCGCGACCAAGAAGCGATGGGAGCGCTTCAAGCACAATTTCCCAGTCGGAGCGGCCAATGAAGACATTCCGAGTTATGATGCTGAATTTCTGTTGCTCATGCCTGGAGCCATAGATGCCCATGTTCATTTCAACACCCCAGGGTTCGAGCATCGTGATGATTTTGCACACGGTTCGCTGGCTGCTGCTTGTGGGGGCGTGACGACCGTACTTGACATGCCCTGCACTTCAATCCCCCCGGTCACCTCAGCGAAAAATTTGGAATTGAAGCTTGAGGCGATCAAAGATCAAAGTTGGGTGGATTTCGGTTTATGGGGCGGCATCTCAGGCCGTGATTTCCCAAGCCCTTCGCGCATCCTTCAGCAAATCGAGGAGTTATTCGAGCGCGGCGTGGTTGGCTTCAAAGCATACCTAATCTCTGGTATGGAGACATTCACCGATTTGACCCTCCGCCAGATGGAGATAATTGCAAGTATCTTAGGGGATAGGGGTGCAATTTTAGCGGTCCATGCGGAGGATAAGGCGTTAGTTCAACAGCGACAGCAGGCTTTCGAACGCAAAAATTTAAATACCTGGCAGGCCTATTGCGAGGCTCGCGATGATATTGCTGAGGCCAAAGCGGTAAGACAGCTCATTCAGATAGCGAAACGAACCGGGTGCCGGGTTCATATTGTTCATTTAAGTTCGAAATTAGCGCTGGAGCAGATCGTACTCGCACAGTCAAAGGGCGTGGATATCACCGCTGAAACCTGTCCGCATTATCTCTATTTCACCGAGGATGACTTTAAGAATGACTCGATCGCCAATTACCTCAAGACCGCGCCGCCGGTGAAAAAGGATGAAGATCGCACAGCTCTGTGGCTTGGTTTGGGAGATGGATCTATCGCCTTTGTGACGACGGATCACGCGGGCTGCGATCCCATCAATGAGAAATCATCCTGGAATTTTTGGGAGGTTTATGGGGGAATCCCCGGTGTGGAGCACCGAGTGCCATTTTTGTTCAGCGAAGGTTTCAAAAAGGATCGATTGACGTTAGCGAGGACAATCGAATTGCTTGCGACCAACGTGGCCGAGACCTTCGAATTGGATACCAAAGGGGATTTATCCCCAGAGAGCGACGCAGATTTTGCGCTGATCAATTTATGGGATAGCCAAGTGGTCAAAGCGGAGCATATGCACAGCAAAGGCAAGTATACGCCGTTCGAAAGCGTCGTTTTGAATGCGGTCGTCCAAGCCACCTTTGTGCGGGGAAAATTGGTCTTCGATCGAAATGGTCGTTCGGAAGTCGCTCTGGGCTATGGTGAGCAAGTATAAACAAGGCGGCTCTATTGATGGATGACTTATATTGATTCCGACAATTGATTTTCGCATTTCGATTTAAAGAGCGAACTAAATTCCTGAGCCAAGAATGAACTCAAAATACGAACTTACCATCAAAAATGCCTGGTTATGTCAGATTCAGCAGCGAACGATTGAGCCGGTCTTTGGAGAATTGCGCCTCAGCGATGGCAAAATTCAGGCACTCATTCCCACAGATTTCCAAAATTTCGTTCAACAGATGGTCACTCCTGAAGAAAATGTGTATGATGCTATGGGGCGCGTCGTTACCGTGCCGTTGATCAATTTTCATGATCATTTTTATTCGAGGTTGGCGAAGGGGCTGCCCATTCAAGCTTCGACCGACATTTTTTATGACAAACTCAGACACCTATGGTGGCAGGTGGATCGCGTCCTGGATTTGGAGCTAATCGAAGCCAGCGCCACAATCGGAATTATGGATTCGCTGCGTCAGGGCGTCACCTATATTTTTGACCACCATGCTTCACCTCTGGCCGCACAAGGGAGCCTTCGTGCCATCAAACAGGTTTTAGTCCGCTACGGTCTGCGAGGTGTGTTGGCGTTCGAAACCTCGGACCGCAACGGCCCTGAACTCGCTCAACAGGGGCTGGATGAATTCGCCGATTTTTATGAGCATGAGGTGAGCAACGATGTGAAAGCGATGCTTGGGCTGCATGCATCGTTCACGTTAGAAGACGATACGTTGAATCGTGCCAAGGAACTGCTTAAGACATACAATACAGGAATCCACATTCATCTCTGTGAGGACCCGATCGATCGCTCCAAGAGTGCGGAACAATATCATGATCTGCCAGTGCATCGGCTCAAAAAATTTCACCTGCTCAATAAAAAATCGATTCTGGCTCATGGCATCCACCTCACTGGAGCGGATTATGCGACTATTGCCGAGGCTGGCAGCGCCATCGCCTATAACCTTGATTCCAATTTGAATAATGCGGTTGGCTTGCCAGCGTTCAATCGCGCGCCAGCTCCAATTCCGATTCTCGTGGGCACAGATGGCATGCACGCCAATATTTCTCGATCCTTGAAACAGCTTTTCTTGCTCTATCGGCATCAGGGCAATGGGGTGGAAGACTCGTTCCGTTGGTTCCAGAAGTGCTTTTTCGATCAGTTGGATTTCGTGCACCATTATTTTGCTGATTTTCCCACGCTCAACCCTGGCGATCGCGCGGATTTGATCGTCTGGGATTATATCCCGCCTGCGCCGATCTGTGCAGAAAACTTCTGGGGCCATTTTATCTACGGAATGCTGGAAGCGCCAATCCATTCAGTGATTCAAAAAGCACGATTTTTGATGAAAGACAAGATGATCCCTGGCGAAGAAGAAGCCCGAGCAGCCAGCTATAAGCAAGGCGAGCGTCTATTCGATCGGTTTTGCAAAGGAATTTGACCGAATATTTGCATTTGAGCCAAAAATAATTTATGTGGACTTAATGGAAAAATACTGGGACTCTCATTCAGCAAATAAATTTGGCACCGAAAAGGAGCCAACGTCTGCGCTTTTTGTCGGTCATGGCAGCCCAATGAACGCCATCGAAGAAAACGAATTTAGTCGGGCATGGATCGAATTGGGCAAGAAACTGCCGCAGCCGAAGGCGATCCTTTGTATTTCTGCGCACTGGGAGACGCTCGGGACCCAAGTGACTGCGATGGATGCGCCGAGAACCATTCACGATTTCTATGGTTTTCCGGCTAAGCTATATCGGCAGCGCTATCCAGCGTCAGGTTCACCTCAGTTAGCCGAACGGATTCGTCAGGCACTCGATCCGGTTCTGGTGGAGTTCGATTTCCAGTGGGGCTTAGATCATGGAACGTGGTCAGTGCTGATGCGGTTGTTTCCGAGCGCGAATATCCCAGTGGTGCAATTAAGCTTGAATCGGACAATGCCACCGACGGTTCACTATCAATTGGGCAAATCGTTGAGACCTTTGCGCGATGAGGGTGTGCTGATCATTGGCAGCGGCAACATGGTGCACAATTTGGGGATCATGCGATGGCAAGATATGGCTTTTGATTGGGCTGCTGAGTTCGATCTCATTCTGAAACGTCTCATTGAGGTTAGGGATCACGAGGCAATTGTCAATTATCAGCAATTCGGTCGGGCAGCGCAGTTGGCGATCCCAACTAACGAGCATTTTCTCCCATTGCTCTACGTGCTGGCTGTTCAGGATGCGGATGAGCCAATTTCCTTTTTTGCCGAAAAAGTGACATTTGGGTCGATTTCGATGCGTGGGGTGAGAATTGGATAGTCTGTCAAGAACGAGAGTGATCGTGGTCGGTGCAGGGGCTGCTGGTTTGATGGCTGCAGGACAGGCAGGGGAGCTTGGTGCTGATGTCCTAGTTCTGGAAAAAATGCCCCGCATCGGCCTGAAATTGCGCATCACAGGAAAAGGGCGCTGTAATCTCACCAACATTGCGCCGGTACCCGAATTTATCCGCCACTTTGGGCAGAATGGCCAATTTCTCCATCAGGCGTTTGCGCGATTTTTCAGCGAGGATTTGATCGCTTTCCTCGAGAATTTGGGACTTGAGACAATTATCGAACGCGGCGGTCGTGTTTTCCCAGCCACCAATCGGGCCAGTGAAGTGGTTCGCGTATTGGGCGATTGGGTAATTGAGCGGGCAAAAGTCCTAACCAATTATGCTGCCAAAAAGTTGATGGTTGAATGCGGAGAGATTACCGGTGTTACCGCTCAGTCACCATCCTTTGGTGATCAAATAATTCGGGCCGACCGGGTGATCGTTGCCACGGGGGGCGCATCATATCCAGCTACTGGCTCGACTGGGGATGGTTATCAACTGGCTCAATCGGTCGGACACCGCGTCGTGCCGGTCCGTCCTTCCTTAGTGCCGTTGGAGACTGCTGGCGATATCGCCAGCCAATTACAGGGATTGAGCTTGCGGAATGTGGGATTGAAAGTCCTGATCGATGGCAAGAAGACGACAGAGGCATTCGGAGAAATGTTGTTCACCCATTTTGGCGTCTCAGGACCCATCGTGCTCGAGATCAGCAAATATTGTGTCGATGCGTTGCGCGCTGGGCAGTCTGTGGCGCTCTCCATCGATCTCAAGCCCGCTTTAGATGAACAAAAGTTGGACTTGCGGTTATTGAGAGACATCGAGCAGCATGGCAAGCGAAAGTTTGATAATTTGCTCAAAGCCCTGCTGCCTCAGAGATTGATATCGGTATGCGCGAAATTGGTCCAAATCGATCCGAATAAGCCAGGGCATCAAATCACTTCGGAGGAGCGCAAGCGGCTTGGCCGTTGGCTCAAAAATTTTCAGCTTCCGATCTCTGGTCATCGGGATTGGAATGAGGCGATCATTACCGCTGGCGGCGTGGATGTTAAGCAGGTTGATCCAAGGACCATGGAATCTCGATTGGTTAAGGGGCTTTACTTCGCCGGAGAGGTATTGGATATCGATGCAGACACTGGTGGTTATAATTTGCAGGCCGCGTTTTCCACTGGCTGGTTGGCAGGAAGATCGGCCGCTGGGTTAAAAGCAAGGTATTGAATTTTAATATCCGCATTGGGGCGGCGGAGATCAGACAACGTTGGCGACGGAGCGGCGAAAATCCGATCCTGGTATCAGCCTGTTTTAATGCTGGCGGATTATATTATAGCAATCAAAACCTTTGGCATCTGCGCAGCTACGAAAATCACCTGAATCGAGCTGCAAAATGGTTTGGAGATGCCTGCTTCGTTGTCAATCAATTATTAAGTTAAAATGGAGGGTTAAATGGAACAGATCATCAAATTCAAATTGAACCGCAGACCAGTCAGCATTACAGTCGATGGCGACCGAATGCTCTTGTGGGTGTTGCGGACCGATTTTGGTCTGACTGGGGCCAAATACGGTTGTGGTGAAGGCTTTTGCGGGAGCTGCACCGTATTGGTTGATGGTCAAGCGGTTCGTTCTTGTCAGACCCCAGTCAAGGCGGTGCAGGGTAGGGAAGTGATCACCATCGAAGGGCTGGCGAGAAACGGCAAGCTGCATCCCCTGCAAGAGGCGTTTATGAAACACGATGCGATGCAATGTGGATTTTGCACGCCAGGGATGATTCTCAATGCTTATAGCCTGCTTAGGAAGAATAATAAGCTTTCAGTTGAACAGATCAAAGCCGGAATGGAGGATAATTTGTGCCGCTGTGGCGCCCATCCTCGGATCGTGGAAGCCATTTTAGACGCGGCAGCCCAGATGAAAGGAGGTAAGCGGAGATGAAGCCAATCGATCAAATGGAGCAAGATTTTTATGAAGGACTCATCGGCCGACCCATTGACCGACGCGCATTTTTAAAGCGCTTCGGTGGCGGCTTGATTGTGTTCTTCGCTATCGGTGACGGCTCATTGCTTGCGCAACAGCGCCCACGCCAGTGGTATCCCACGGATTTCAATGCCTATCTCATCATCGGCGCGGATAACCGAGTTACATGCTTGGTGGGAAAAGTTGAAATGGGACAAGGTGTGATCACCTCGCTGGCTATGCAATTGGCCGATGAGCTTGACGTGCCGCTGGATCGCGTCGATATGGTGATGGGCGATACCGATCGCTGCCCCTGGGATATGGGCACGTTCGGTTCGCTGAGCACGCGCCAGTTCAGCCCGTTCCTGAGGCAGGCTGCTGCCGAGGCACGGGCGATATTGATCCACATGGCTGCACAACAATGGAACCGACCGATCGAGCAACTCCAGGTGAAGGATGGGCTAATTTTCGATGTTGCGAATCCAGCGAATCGCATCAGCTATGGCCAATTGACTGCGGGCAAAGTGATTGAGCGGCATTTGGATCCAAAGCCTTCGGTTAAAAAACCATCCGAGTTTAAAATCGTAGGCCAATCTGTTTTGCGGACCGATGCCCGACTCAAAGTGACCGGAGAAGCCAAATTTGCCGCGGATATTCAATTGCCTGACATGTTGTATGCTAAAATCCTGCGGCCGCCGGCTCATTGGGCAACTTTAAAGCAGCTCGATACGACTGAGGCTGAAACAATTGAAGGGGTCCAGATCGTCCGGGACGGCGATCTGATCGCTGTGCTCCACAAGTATCCTGACATCGCGGAACGAGCCCTGAAAAAGATCAAAGCCGAATATGATATTCCAGAGCCAAAGGTGAATGACCAAAATATTTTTGACCATTTGCTTCAAGTGGCTGGGGAAGCGCGGGTAGTTGAGCAAGATGGCACAATCGAGACGGGAGAGCGGGAAGCAGCAATTACCATCGAAGCCACATACTTGAACAGCTATATCTCCCATTCTCCCATGGAGCCCCACGCCGCGGTTGCGAAATTCGATGGCGAAAAAGTGACGCTCTGGGTCTCAACCCAAGGGCCGTTTACTGTGAAAAACGAAGTGGCTGAAGCGTTGGGCATTGCGCCTGAGAACGTTCGAGTGATCACGCCGTTCGTTGGAGGAGGCTTTGGCGGTAAGAACCGGAATCTTCAAGCTGTGGAAGCGGCGAGATTGGCGCGTCGGGCAGGCAAACCAGTGCAGGTGGCCTGGAGCCGTTTTGAAGAGTTCTTTTACGATGCGTTTCGACCCGCCGCAGTGGTGAAAATCAAATCTGGCCTTTCCAGCGAAGGTGCTCCAGTTTTCTGGGATTACAATGTCTATTTTGCGGGCCGTCGCGGATCGCAACATTTCTATCGAATTCCCCATCATCGAACCCTGGAATACAACGGAATCGGACCAGAGCCAGCCCATTTCGTGACGGGTCCATGGCGAGCACCAGGCAACAACACCAATACCTTTGCCCGCGAGTCGCACATCGATATGATGGCCGAAAAAGCAGGCATGGATCCCGTGGAATATCGGCTCAAATATTTGAGGGATGAAAAGATGGTCCGGGTCCTCAAAGCTGCAGCCGAACGATTCGGCTACCAACCAGCCAAATTGCCCAGTGGCCGAGGAATTGGTGTGGCTTTGGGCATTGATGCTGGCACCTATGTTGCGCTGATCGCAGAGGTTGAAGTGAACAAAACCACTGGTCAGGTTCAGGTGAAACGTGTGGTCTGCGCTCAGGACATGGGATTGGTGGTCAACCCGGCCGGTGCCACCTTGCAGGTAGAAGGCTGCATTATGATGGGGCTGGGTTATGCGCTGGCCGAAGAGATCCATTTCAATGGTGGGCAGATATTCGACACCAATTTTGATACCTACGAGCTGCCGCGCTTTTCCTGGCTGCCGAAGATCGAGACGGTTTTAATCGAGGATCGCGAAGCTGCGCCCCAGGGCGGTGGCGAGCCAGCCATCATTTGCATGGGCGGCGTCATCGCAAACGCAATTTACGATGCCATCGGTGTCCGATTATTTCAATTGCCCATGACGCCACAGCGGATTAAAGCAGCGATGAAATCATGAGGTAATTGGCATAATCCACGTTTTGGTGCAACCTAGACCTATTAGATAAGGATTTTTTGAGTAGGAATTAGCTTTTGGGAGAAAGCAGATTAAACCCAATGCGGTCGTCTATTCTGAAGCCGATGGATCACTGTGTTGTAGAATAGTTTGTACGAATAGAACTCGGAGGGACAGGATGATAAGAAAATTGCTGATTATTACCATTATCATTTTCATTGGAGGCAATTCTTCAATATTCCCTGCCAAGCGTCCATTATCTATGGCTGATTTTTATCTCATCAAGACAGCCAAGACGCCCCGAATTTCTCCAGATGGAAAATGGATTCTTTATGTGATCAGCGAGATGGATTCTGCCTCCAATAGTCATCGGAACCAGATCTGGATGGTAGCATCGGCTGGCGGGACAGCGGAACAGGTGACCACTAAGGGCAGCTCGAACCATTCGCCTGTTTGGTCGCTCGATGGCCGAGCAATGGTTTATGTCTCCAACGCCGAGTCTGGTTCGCAGCTTTGGCTAATGAACCTTTTGACCCGCGAAGCCCAGCGACTGACCGATCTGCCGCAAGGTGCCTGGAGCCCAGTTTGGTCGCCCGATGGCAAGAAGATCGCTTTTCTCTCTGAAACCCGATTTGAGGGCAGAAATCCAAAAGGTTTATATGACATCAAGCTTTATACGCACCTGCGGTATCGTTGGTGGTACGATGACAATCGCTATGACGAAGGCTGGCGCTCGCATATTTTCATCCTCGACCTGACCACCAAGGCGGTTCGCCAGCTCACCGATGGGGACTGGTTCGATAGCGAGCTCAGTTTTTCGCCCGATGGCAAATCTATCGCCTTTGTTTCCAACCGGACCGAAGATCGAGAGAATAATATCGACACGGATATCTGGATTTTGGATGTTGAGACCGGGAAAGTCGAAAAAGCGTTCGAAAATGCTGGTCCAGATTATTCGCCTTCCTGGTCGCCAGATGGCAAATATCTCGCCTGGCGATCGACCTTTCGCTATAATTACGAATCGGACAATTATGACATTATGGTGAAGGATCTCAAAAAAGGAACGATCCGAAACCTCACTGAGATGTTCGATCAAGTCATCTATCAACTGGCCTGGCATCCCAATGGGAAGGAAATTTTGTTCCTGGCTGGCGACCGGGGCAACTATAATCTTTATGCGGTGCCGCGCAGTGGCGATCGCGTCGAACCAATCGTAGAAGCGCGTCAGCGTATCCGGCAGTGGGATATCTCGCGCGATGGCAAATTTCTGGCGTTAGCTAAAAGCAAGGTGAACATGCCTGAGGAAATCTATGTGGTACCTTATCGTCAAAAGACCGCAAAACGAATCTCCAGCGTTAACGAAAAACTGCTGGAGCAGGTCGCACTGGTCGATGCGGTTACTGTTAACTTCGCAGGCGATGGGGACACACCGATTCAAGGATGGTATCTCACTCCACCTGATTTCGATCCAACAAAAAAATATCCGCTGATTTTAAACATCCATGGTGGACCCCAGTTGATGTACAGCAATCAATTTGACTTCGAATTTCAGCTCACAGCCGCCAACGGTTATATTGTGTTCTATTGCAATCCCCGAGGCAGCTTCGGTTATGGACAGGCTTTTACCGATGAGATTAATAAGGACTATGGTGGCAGTTGTTACCGGGACATTATGGCTGGGGTCGACTACATGGTCTCGCTCGGTTTTGTGGATGAGAACCGAATGGGGGTTACTGGCTTATCGTTCGGCGGTTGGATGACCACCTGGATCATCGGGCATACCGATCGGTTTAAAGCAGCCATTCCCATGGCGCCGTTTGTGAATATGTTCTCATTTTACGGTACCACGGATGAGCAATTCTTTCCGGAATGGGATTTCGGTGGTCCACCATATACCCCAGAAGTTCGGGAGATTTACGAAAAAAATAGCCCGCTCAACCATGCGGCCAATTTTAAAACGCCAACATTAATTTTGCACGGCGAAGCGGATTGGCGCTGCCATATCACTGAGGGCGAACAATTATTTACCGCCCTGAAAAAGATGGGTGTGCCAGCCATGATGGCCCGCTTTCCTAACGAGCCCCATGTGTTCGAACAGCCTAATCATATCGAAGCGGCACTGCGCATGAAGCTAGCTTGGTGGCAAAAATATCTCGCGAATTAGCTATAAAATAGAATAGGGGAACTATCATCAAAAATAAATCTGATGACAAAAATATCGTGAGACTCTTCGATCGTGTCTTTTATTGAAGGTGTCTATCAGCTTGTTTTACGATAATAACAAGACTCCTGCATCTGAAAAGGTGATGGGAATTTGTGCATTTTTTAGAAATCTATGAAGAATCAAAATTGGAGCGGAGGAACTGAATGGACAAGCTATCTGACCGTTTGCTCTCTCTCGATGTGTTTCGCGGCATCACAATCGCTGGAATGATTCTGGTCAATAATCCTGGAAACTGGTCTAAGGTCTATAAACCGTTGCTCCATGCACCTTGGCATGGCTGGACGCCTACCGACTTCATCTTCCCATTTTTCCTGTTCATCGTAGGCGTTGCTATGTCGCTATCGCTGACTAAACGGATCCAGCGGGGCGATAGTCGCTGGCAGCTCTATAGCAAGATCATTCGGCGAACGCTGATTATTTTTGCCATCGGATTCTTTTTGAACCTATTCCCGTTTTTCGATTTCAAGACCGTGCGCATCCCAGGGGTATTGCAGCGGATCGCGGTTTGTTACTTTTTTGCTGCGGTCATTATGGTGGAATCGAACAAGAAATGGCAGATCGGCTGGACAATCTTCTTGCTGGCAGCTTATTGGATTTTGGTCAAGTTGGTGCCCGTTCCTGGATTTGGAGCCGGTGTATTGGAACCGAAAGGCAATTTGTGCTGGTATATCGACAGCCATCTATTCGCCGGCCATACTTGGAAAGGAGCACCAGTGCCAGGATTCGATCCCGAAGGTCTCTTGAGCACGCTGCCTGCGATCGCCACCGTGATGCTCGGGGTCTTCGCTGGGGACTGGCTGAGATCAAAACGCGGTCACTACGAAAAAGTGACAGAGCTATTTGCATTCGGGATAATAGGACTGCTGCTGGGCGTGATTCTGGATGTGTGGTTGCCAATTAATAAGAACCTCTGGACCAGCAGCTATACGGTCTTCATGGCTGGCATGGCATTGATCTTCTTGGCCATGTGCTACTGGTTGATCGATATTCATGGTTATAAAAAGTGGGCCAAGCCATTCATCGTTTTTGGCAGCAACGCGATCCTGGTGTTCAGCCTCACCACCCTGTTGGCTAAAATCACTATCACGGTCAAATGGACCCTGTCTGATGGCTCAGAAATGTTCCTGAAAAGCTGGCTCTATAAAAATCTATTCGTGTCCTGGTTGGGGGATACGCATTTCGCGTCCCTGATGTACCCGCTGGTATTTTATCTATTGATCTGGTTGGGGATCATGTGGATTTTATACAGAAAAAATATTTTTGTGAAAATTTGATGAGATGCAGCTATTCTCGCTCATTCCCAACTTATTAATGAGCGGTTAGCTACCCTCTGAACGATGAGCCACCGTTCTGAAGTCATCTGTGAGCAAATATGATAGCGAGTTTCATGAGATGAGGGCAAAAAGTCTGCATAAGATTTTGCTCTCGGATGGACAATTTTGAAATTTAAAGTGCCCTTCTGCATTGCTTATGAGAGACCCATAAATATGAAGTTCAGCCCAGCGATGCGCCAACATGCTAATTTTGCTCGCTGGGCTTTTTGATCAAATTAAATTGCAAATGCCTTCCACATCATCAACGCTTTTTCGTGCTTAGGATTTATTTTTAGAAGTTGTCTCAACACCTTGCTCGCCCGATCGATCCAGCCGCTATTCTGGTAATAATGGATCGCATCGATGTAAACATCCTCAATGCTTCTGCCCCGGGATAACATTTGCAACAGTTCTTCGATTTTTCTTTTGAAGATGGCTTCGCATTGCTCACGATGCTCCAGAAAATAGGTGATCAATTGAATATTGTTCTGATAATTCCCCAGAATCTGGAGCAATAATTGCAAGCCTTGATCAAACAAAGAATTGATTCGATCTAAATTTCGCTCCAGGGACGCTTTGGTTTCTTGATAGCTATCGCTATCTTCCTCATAATAATCCAGCACGTACTTGAGCTCCCGGGCGACCATAACTTTATGGAATAATAGACCGATATTGTTCATGAATTTGATTTCGTCATCAGAAGGGGTAAATTTATTGGTATGCTCAAAAATTTTTTTCTTAGGATTGAGAACTCGGCGATAGAGCAAATGGTAATTTTCCTTCATGTCCCATAGCATATCATGTATTTTTCGCAGGTTGCTAAACGACATCATAATCCCCTCATGGTACAGCCGATTATAATTTTTGAAGGAAGTGTAGGCCTCCAGGTAACGGGCAATAATATCGCGGATCTTCCGGTCCTTGATCCCAACGATATAGGGACTGATCTTGATCTTAGATTCATCTAGCATCGTTCCTTACTCCAGTAGCAAAAATTATGATGGATAATAAAAATTTATTTCAGCTCGAATTGATCCCGATTTTTTAATTTTAGCGAGAGGCAAACTTAAAAATAAGGACAACTCGAATATTGGATTGAATTCTGGCATCATGCTTCAGCGTGAGCATCACAATTCATTTGTAAAATTCAAGCATTCGATATTTGAGATCCACTGGCTCAGTTTTCGGATTTGGTATCGAGTTCCAACACTCGAAATTCAACCCGGCGGTTACGCTTTCGCGCTTCATCCGTGAACTCGCGATACAATGGTTGTTCAAAACCATAACCTTTTGCGATGAATCGATCTGGAGATTCGCCCTGAGCGACCATATAATCGACAACGGCTTGGGCGCGACTTTGGGACAGAATTTTATTATGCTTATCGGAGCCGAGATCACAAGTGTGACCGCTGATTTCGATTTTGATCCATTGTGGATTTTCGCGGATCAATTTCAGAAATCGATCCAGTTCGCTCTTTGATTCTGGAAGCAATTCGGATGAATCGAGCTTGAAGAAAACATTGAGCAAGGCTGGAGGGAATGGAACCGATTCTGGAGTGATTTTGGGCAATTCGATATCATAATTCACCTTAGGTTTTTCTTCGCGGCGCAAATCGATGTCCCGCGACGCGAAGATATAACCCTTTTTAGTGGCTGTGTAGCGATACCAACGACCTGCGGGCAGAAAAATCGTATAATCCCCCCGTGGTCGTGTGTAGGCCGTGCCCAACTGTTTGAATTTCTCGATATCTTCCCATTCCAATCGAACACTATCCAACATCTGTCCGCGCCGATCGCGCAGCTTCCCGGTCACCATGGTGATGGGGATCGTAAATTTTTTGGAAAATTTGGCTCGGTAAAGATCGCTTTTTCCCATGCCATCCTCGCGAATGCTCGCAAAATATACTTCATCTCCTTCCAAAGAAATACTATATCCCCAGTCCTTGTAGATAGTGTTGATTTCTTTGCCCAAATTTTCTGGCTCGGACCAATCAGTCCAGGAATCCCCAGTTTTGTATGCCACAAAAATATCCAAATCCCCCAAGCCAGGATGACCAGAGGAGCAGAAGAAGAGGGTTCGACCGTCCGCATGGAATATTGGTCCGCGCTCGCAATAGGGGGTATTAATCCGCTCGCCCAAATTAATCGGCTTGCACCAACCAGTATCGGTCTTAATTGAAACGTAGATATCGGTGTTATATTCCTGTTGTAAGAAGCGCTCATCGCGTGGTCGGTAGTCACCGATCCCGCCAGGTCGATCGGAAACGAAGAATACGGTCGTCCCGTCCGAACAAAACCAGGCATCCGCCTCAAAATCTGGGGAATTGATCGGCTTGCCAATATTTTTCACCTCGCTCCAGCCATCTTTTTGATAGACAGAATAGAAAATATCCCCCTTGCCATAAGAATCTGGATAGTTGCCGAACAAAAAAGCAGTGAGGCCATCAGCGGAAAGGCACATAAAGCCCTCATGATCCTCAGTGTTAATGGGAGGGCCAAGATTGACCGCTTTGCTCCACCCCTTAGCGGTCCGATGCGATACCCAGACATCTTCCCCTCCTAATCCTCCAGGACGATGACGCGCGGTGAAATAAAGGCTTTGGTTATCAGTGGTAATCACTGGATAGTATTCGTGATATTTGGTGTTGATGCTATCGCCCAGATTCTCAATGGTCACTCCCTGATCTGGGGCCTCAAGAATCTTGATGATTTTGACAATGCGCTCCTTCTCAGCAGGGAATGCTTCGAGATAGTGCTTGTACGCATCAATGGCGCGATCCCATTGCTTGAGCCGAATGAATTCCGTTGCCGATTTAAGGAACAAATTTTTTAACGCTGAAAGAGAATCCTGCGGACCGGCATTGATCGGAGAGAAACGCGGGACAGATTTGGCAGACGCAGAGCTAAAAGGAAATATCTGAACAAAGCCGATGAAGATAAATAGTTCCACAGCTTTGACCAGATAGGATGGAAATTGTCGCTTCATCATAAGCCTCAATTTTGATGGTTCGGCCGCCGAAAATTCATTGGAAATTAAACCGTCGTAATATAACAAAATCTGGCATGACTATCAAGCGAAAATATTTACCGATTGAAGTATTGGGGGATAATGGCTAAGATATGCTAAATGATCAGCGTTAATCAAACAAACAAGAAATATTTGAATCGTTTTAGTTGGCTTAAACCCGAGGGGGAAGCAAGGTCTACACAGAAGCGCCGGGTGATCAAGCTGATGATTTTGGTTTGAGGAGTTGTAAAAATCAGCTATCATCGAAAGACCAGAGACGCTGTCGCCAGCGTTCGACGACAGCGTTCCAGTCCAGAATCATTATGAGTTAGGCCGCGGCTTGGAGCGACAGATTGATGAGTTCCTGCATATGGTTTTTGATATATGTGGGACAATTCATGTTATGTGTCCAAGGTGCCATTTCTTCGATAAACGGTTTAATGGCCTTGAAAGAGACCATGCCTCGAGTTGCAGCATCGATCATGGAAATTCGACCCCGAATGGTGTTATGCTCGAACGGCTGTTCTGCAAATTTGGGGCTGTCGTTTTTGCAGAGATGACACTTGGCACAGAGAGCACAAATTGCAGCGATCGGCTGGTATTCTTTTTTGACTGGTTCAATCTGCAGCGAAGGCTCCTTAATATCAAAAATTTTGCCCGGATTTAGAATTCCATTGGGGTCGAAAGCACGTTTAATGGCCTTCAGATAAGGTCCCACTTCGGGGCGTATTTGATCCTGGCTTCTGCCCAGAAAGAATCCGACCGCATGTTCCCCAGAATAAACGCCGCCCTCTTTTTCGATCCAGGCATCGAACTCACGGATCACTTTGCGAGCTTTCTCTTTCTGTGTGATGTCATCCTCTACAATGAAACTGGGATGGAGATTGCCATCTCCAGCATGGCCATAGATGATCAGCTCCAGACCTTCGCGCTCAGCCAATTCACGCATCTTTTTGATGCCTGCGGTGAATTTGCGCAAGGGTAGCACTGGATCAAATTGGATAATGACCGGTTTTTTTGGATCTGCTTTGGCCAATGCTCCCAGTGCACTTCGTCGCTCGGTGTAGAGCTCATCTGCAACTTTGGGATCGTTCGTATACTTCAATTCAATGGGATTGAGGCGTTGGAGAATCGCAACGACTTTTTCGGCATTCATTTTTGCACAATATTCAGTGCCAGCGGTTTGCAGCAACAGCAACATATTCTCCTTCCCGAGACATCTCATCATTTTGTCGTCCATATATTCGAAAGAGAATAGGTCGATTTTTTGTTCGGCAATCCCCTCATGAATCGCCTGAAGCACAGATTCATCTGCGAATTGCGCCCGAATGGTCCAGGTGTCCTGCGGCAAATAGTCACATCGGAACGTCATTTCCACGATTACGCCCATGGTGCCCTCAGAACCGATAAATAGCGCGGTCAAGTCTGGGCCGGTGCTCTGCTTAGGAAACGGCTTCCCAGTGTCGAACATGTTCCCCTGACCATCGATCACTTTCAGCGTGAGCAAATAATTTTTGAATGTCCCTTTAGACATACCGAAAGTCCCGCCAGATGCCTCAGCGATATTGGCCCCCAGCGTGGAGATCAGATGCGAAGCAGGCGCCACTGGCACCACCAGCTTGTACTGGGCAAGATACTCGTTGAATTTCGCGCAGCTAACGCCTGGCTCTACTGTCGCTGTTTTCGAGACTTCATCGACACCCTTAATGCGCCGCAACCGGGAGACATTCATCAAAATGCCAGATTGGCAAATAGCACCACCTGACAGACCTGTTAATCCAGCGCTGGTGGTCACTGGAACCCGATGCTGATTGGCAAACACAATGATTTGACGAATTTCTTCTGGACTACCAGGATATACGACGATATCTGGATGGGAGCGATACATCGTAGCATCCCCAAAAGTGTAGGCATAATATTCAGGTTGATCCGGGGTAAACACAAAATCGCTTCCAACAATGGCCGCCAAAGATTTTCGCAGATTAGTCATACAAAGCTCCTCTGTTTATTTTCTTTTGTGACATAGCGATCGCCTGTTTTTTTATCTACGATATAATAGCAATTTTTCTGTGAAAATCAAAGCAAAATATTGATCAATTTATAAAATGTATGGCAGCGAGTTGTTTACATTTTGCGCTCAAATAGGAGATGAAATCAAACATTCTTGTGCCATGCTCATATAGGCGATCATCTCAAAGCTGGACTTTATGCTGAGAATCATTATCCAAAGGGATCTCATCATTTAAAGGATTGAAGGAAACCCATAAAAATTCAGCTTCGATTTTTCGACGGTAGGGGAGAAGATTATCCTCTGAAGCACCGGGAAAGATAGCAGCCGAAAGTTTAAATCAGATTTGGTGCCGCTAGGCAGTGGTGGTTCGAATCGAAATCAACAGTCATAGGATGATCGCTATGTTTTCGATAAATGGGCTACCAATTGCGATGGAATGTAAGAATCGCTTTTATTTATGCAAAAGGGTAGGGTACAAGATGCTTTTGTAAGCAGGGATGAGGTTGATGTTTCAATTGATTTGAATTGTTGATAAATTCATATAGTAAAAATAAGGGAGCGGTTCTCAAAGCCGCCCCCCTGTTTGTTAAGGATCAAATTTTGGGTCAGTGGTCATTTAATTGAAATTTAATTTCCGCACACTGTCACACCGAAATAGTCTAACACAGCTTGAATTGGATTACCGAAACCAGCCGTGGTGGAACCAGCGAAATGAAGCGCCACCGGATGATTACCGTCCTCTGTCACGATGAGGGAACCAGAATCTCCGCTTTCGGTCAGTTTGGTATATCCGATTTGACCTTCAAAGCGCGCATAGCCAGCCAGCGTGTAATTGACTACGATGGTGGCATTGATGGTGGTCACTTCACCAAACGTCAATCCCGTGGTTCGCCCGCATTTTTTGATCTTCATTCCAATAAATGCCTCGGCTGGAGTCGAGCTCGGTGTAAAATAATCATTCACCATGGCGCAGGTAAATTCGATCCCGGGCTTGATCTTGGCGATAGCGGCATCAATGGTATTGCTGTTTCGCAGCGGATTCCATTTGATCTCACAAAAATCCGAGAGATAGGCAACCACATCATTGTCATCTTGCGTGCAAACCACCTCATGATCCGCAGGCGCTGGCTGGACGATCCGTTCGCCGATCTGACCACGGTTCGTTTGAGCAAACACATGGTTGTTGCTCAAGAAATAGCTTTCACCGCCCTTTTCAACGACGCAGCCGATCGTGCCAGCATAGCATACGACGCCGTTTCTACCTGGAGGGTTCATCCCAATATTATTGCCTGAGACACCGCATGGCACGGGGCGAATCCGATCCGTTGGTGCTGCTTCAGCAAAAATTTCGCCGGTCTCAATCACGACCACGGGAACGCCCTCAAGCGTTTTCGGCAGTTTTTCCTCCGAGCCTGCCGCTTTTACCATGATTTGAATCGCATAGCGGCCGTCAGCCAATCGGGTCGTTCCAGTACCTACGACATTTTCGATCGTCAACAAACGATCGGTGTGCCGATTTTGAATAGCGATGACTTGATCAATACCCAAGGTGATCGGCGATGGACTAATCGCTGGTCCGATCGGCTCACGAGGACCAACCAGATCTCTGCGGCCCATCTCGCAGCCGATCCAGATCATTGCCGTTGCTACCAAAACCAATACCAATGTGATCAGAATGAAACGATTAGATTTGCTCATATCGACCTCCTATTGTTGGGTGAAAATTTAAGTATGAATTGAATGATTTGATTGTAAATCCTTCTGGAGAGTACCAAAGATTTGTCGTACGCTGCGCCGCAAGTTACAGCCATAGTAGCAACTCATCGATCTCGTGCCAATACATGATTTCCTTTGACGAAAAATAATGTAGTTTAAAAACTCAATTTCCATTGGCATCTCAAATCGAAAACCCCCATTCAAAAACGAAGCATTGAAATGGGTGTTGTAAATTTTGTCTCGGACACGTTCAACAACTCAATTGGAATTCTATTTTAAACAAGGCAAAAATTGAGTGGCGTTGGCGCAAACTTGAGATTCGGTGGCATACTGGGGTGGGCATTTCATGCCGTTATCAAATCCGTTCCATGGGTCAGAGGGGCATAAAAGAGCAGCAAACGAAATTCACTTCCAATAAATAGGGCGCATCATAATTTTTGTATAAATTCACTCGAGATCGTAGGCATAATGAGATGATCTGATCCATGGAGACGAGATATTGATCATGATAAGAGCAAACAATCTTAAAGATTCCCTTCCATTTCGATCTACCAGTGCTTTTCCCCCAAATAGCCACAAGTCGATAGGAAGATGCTTAAAAAATTCGTTAATAAATAGCCGCAAATATTTCAGAATGCTGAAAACATTTTGCAGTCAATTTTCAGCCTATTAGTGAAATCAGATTTTCGTCACGGCAAAACAAATATCTATCGAGCTAAAAAAATTTGAGTTGATTCTATGATATTTGTCCAATGGAATTGATCGGTCAATCCCAACTCGTTCTTTAAATTCGAATCAATCTATTGTCGAGAATGACCCTAATTGTTCATGTGGTTCGTTCACAATTTTTACGTCTTGCTTGCAAAAGCGGGCATCTTTTACGAATCTATTTAACTAGTCTGTTGTAAAAATCCAACATCTTTCAGAAATCAAGTGAAACTGAGAGAAGAAGGATGCTAATCCATCAAAAGAGGCACAGTTGCAGATTCGGTGAAGTCAAATTTGAAAGCATCAAAAATAGATCACAAGCAGGACATTGTCCGAAGACTCTGTCCTGCTTGTGATGAACTTTTAAAAAATCAATCAGCCAAAGAGATTATTTGATCATCATCATCTTTTTAATGACGGACTGGCCGTTGGGGAATTGGATGCGGAAGAAGTAGTAGCCAGAGGAAACGCTGGCGCCCGCAGCATCCGTGCCGTTCCATTGGACCGAATTCAAGCCAGCTTGAGCTTCGCGATTGAATACTGTGGTGATCTTTTCGCCGATTATATTATAGATTTCCACCGTCACATTGCCCGGTTCTGGGAGGTAAAATGAAATGGTGGTCGATGAGTTGAACGGATTGGGATGACTGAATGCCAGTTCCTCATCCAATTCTTTTTCAAGCTCGGCGAGCGGGCTCGGCTCAGGATTGCTGCCCGGCAGAGCATTTAATCCGCCACTGCCATCACTGCAAGCCCAATTTTCTACATTGGAAGCCGAGTCATAGGTCCAGTCAGTCTTTGTGACATTGGTGACTTTGAAACAGTAGCGGCTGACGTTGCGATAATTGCTGGATTGGGTGCTGCCCCAACCATTGGAACCGGTGGTGAACGAAACCGTGCCAGACGCGCCTTCGGTCCATTGACCTGTGACGGTTGCATTGGCTACGGCGGCGCCATTCTGATCCACGATTTGAACTTCTGCTTTCCCGTAGGACAAGCGGCTAGTCACATTCACCTTGGTCACTTTGACATCATTGACGTGCATCAGATTGCCAGCAGAATCATCATTCTGAATGGTGCCAACCCCCTGGCCATCAGTGATCGTTGCGTTCACTGGGTTGCTTAAGTTTACATAGAAAGTTTCATCCGATTCAACGGTCTGGTCGCCATTGACCTGGACAGTGACGGTCTTCGTGGTTGCACCTCCAGCACTGAATACCAAGGTTCCAGATGTGGTGACGTAATCGCTTCCAGCAGTAGCCGTACCATTGGCTGTAGCATAATCGACACGAACCTCGACATTCGGAGTAGCGTTCAGGCTGACTGTAAAGTCGAAATTGGTGGTGCCTGAGTTGCCCTCTGGTTTGGAAACGTCATTGATGGTGAGGGTGAGCTGGACGTCGTCGTTTTGAATCGTTCCGATCCCCTGCCCATCCGCGATGACGGCGTTCACCGGATTGCTCAGGTTCACGTAAAATGTCTCATCCGGCTCAACAGTCTGATCACCATTGACGGTCACGGCAATGGTCTGGGTCAGGGATCCTCCAACCGGGAAGATCAGCGTTCCCGAGGTTGCCACATAATCGCTCCCAGCCGTAGCAGTCCCATTAGCCGTGGCAAAATCGACTCGCACTTCTTGGCTGCTCGTAGCAGAGAGGGTAACCGTGAAGTTGAAATTTGTCGTTCCGGAATTGCCTTCTGGGGCAGTGACATCGTTGATCGACAAGGAAAGTTGGACATCATCGTTGAGGATGGTGCATTGGCCCTGGTTATCGGCAATGGTTGCGTTAACTGGATTGCTCAGATTGACGAAGAAGGTTTCGTCAGACTCGACCACCTGATCTCCATAGACCTGGACTGTGATCGATTGCGTGGTGCTGCCCCCGGCTGGGAACACCAACTGTCCCGAAGTCGCTGCGTAATCGCTGCCAGCAGTGGCACTGCCGTTCGCTGTGGCGTAGTCAACTCGGACCTCTTGATCGGGTGTTTTGGAGAGCGACACTGTGAAAACCGCGTTGACCGTACCAGAATTGCCTTCGGTGACCGAGATGTCGTTGATACTAATGGAAGGTGGAGCTGGCTGCCCACCCGCGACGGCATTATAAGCATTGACGCGACCCGCGCCCATCTTGCCGCTATAAGAAGCATTGCAAGAAAGTGAATAGATATTGTCAGCGGTGTCAAATAATTTTTGTTTCACTTGGCTAGCCGTCCAGGAAGGATTTTGAGACCAGATCAAAGCTGCAACGCTGGCCGCCAAAGGGGATGCCATGGAAGTTCCATCCATCGTGGCGACATAGTCGTTTTGGGGATCGTCATGATTGTGATAGAGGCTCATGATACCGACCCCGGGCGAAGCGATATCGACCCAGGTGCCGCGGGTGGACCAACTGGCCAAGCAGTCGTTTTGGTCGGTGGCGCACACGGCGATCACATCGCTGCGGCCGCCTAGATAATCCACTGCTTCATCGCCATTGTTTCCGGCAGATTTGAACACGAGGCCGCCGTTGGCCACAAAATAGTTGACTGCATCTTCTAAACCACCAGAGTTGGACGATCCCCAGCTACAGGAGACGATCTTCGCGCCATTATTCGCAGCATAATAGAACGCCTGGGCTGCAAAATCCATGCGAACTCGGCCGATCTCGTAGACATGGCGACCGCGATAATCCGCGGACCAGCCAATCCGCAACGCCATGACCTTTACACCGTTGCCATAAGGCTGCCGGGTGCCATCCCCCCAACCGCCAGATGGAGAACTGGTGCCGTAATTATTGTTGTTCAATGCCCCCACGTTCCCAGCGCAATGGGTCCCGTGACCATTGAAATCGCGAGGATCATTATCTGGCTCATCTGCGTCCTCTCCAGGCCACGCAGGGTAATATGGCGGCTGAGACGCATCATCCACAAAATCCCAGCCGATCCAATCATCGACAAAGCCGTTGCCGTCATCATCCACTCCAGCAACGCCGTTCTTCTCGGTCCAATTAATCCACATATTGCCATCGGCAGCCGTGGGATTGTCGTACGAGGCATTCGAGCCTCCCAGGTCCTTGTGAAAATACCGAACGCCTGTATCCAGAATCCCGACGATGACCTGCTGGTTGCCCGTTTCAACATCCCACGCCTCCGGCGCATCCATGTCATGATCGTTGGATTGACTGAGATGCCATTGATCTGGGAATCTGGTATCGTTCGGAATTGCATCGACAGGATGAATCCCAATCAACTCAGCTTTTAGCACACTGCTCAACCGTTGATAGGCAGCTACTACATCGCGAATATCAGACCGATGATTGCGGAATTGAATGCGATAGTAGCCTGCGAGGTTGATAGCGCGACCATTGAAATAGCGTTCCTGAGCATTGGGAAACATTTCGACAAGGGCGTTTGCCTCATATTTTTGGTTCAATATATCAATCGCACGGATGCCAGTCCTGCCCTGCGCAAGCAATGTTCGGTCAAATGTCCGTGCAATTAAAGGATCGAATTTCACTACAATGGCATTGGCGACATAATCGGTGGTCTTTGGGATCGAGAGGTTAACAGCACTGCGATCCCCCATGTACACTTTGGCATCCTGACCGAACATCAATGATGCTGACAAAATTAAAATGATGAATAGAAGAGGTAATGATTTGCTCATATCGTTCTCCTTGTGCTGCTTAAATAAGTAATGGAGTGGTTTAAAAAGTGGCGATTGGAATAAAGCTCTCACCTCCCTTCCAGAATGCGATTTTGTCGATTTATTTAATGATCGATTTGGTGGTCGTGAATGTTTGGGAGCTCCCTCTTCATTGCGACGATATTTTATGGACCATGAAGAGAGACCTGATCATTTTAATCGAGATAGGGGATAATATTCGGCGCACCATGAAATAGTCAAGCGCAAATTCACGTTGTTGCAATTTACACTCGAATAACAAAAAAGTCAAGCGAAAATTTTTGACCTCTGAAATTTTTTCCCACTCGAAAACGTCCATTTTCTCGATTTCTAATAGGAGATACAAATCTGTAATCGACCAAAAACGATGGGTTACATGAAATTCAAAAACGAAACAGCTTCAATTTGGATCGAATGAACAATGATCTGATTTGGCTGATGGAAAAAAAGACGGCTTAAAAGATAAAATCTTCAATCCCCAATTATTTTCTAGACCAAGAACAAAAAGCCACCCAAAAAACTCGAGTTTATCAGAGCGCTATTATCTCTACGGATTACAAAATTAACCATTAATTAACTTGGAAATCGAGGAATTATTTGCTATATTCGACCACTTTTTAGTTTTGATCACGCTTGAAAGACAATAGAAATTTTTAAAATTGAAATGATGTTTTGGGTACAATGTCGACCTGATCAATTTAAAACGCTTCAGGAAATACGGAAATGGCTCAGCATCAAAACCAGAGTTTAGCAGAACACCCTTTCTGAGACCAATCTGGAATTTCCGCACTCTGAGCTGATAACAATCTCCATTGTTCATGAATTAAATTAGAACGAAACTTTTGATAGGGCATTACGTTTTACTGTCCATCAATAAAACGCTTCCCTGTGCAATCTACGCATTATTGATCGTAGATGAGTAAATAATAAATCGTACTGCAACGCTTATGGGTGGCAACTCGGATAATCGATCGCAACGAAAGTTAGCAATCAGGAAATTTGTTAAATCTTGTCTGTTTAACCGGGTTGGTGGGAGCATAAACTGCAGGGGAGTCTTTAGGTCACGGCGGTGATTGAGCTTTTTTGACAATAATCAGGAGCTACACAATGGACAAAACAAAATGGGTGACGGGTATACTCATATTGCTATTTATGGTTGCCATGCCGATTCAATTGATCCATGGTCAACCTGGAAAAAAGTTGTCGTTGGATGAGTGTATTGAAATTGCGCTGAAGAACAATTCGCAGCTTAAAAATGCGGAGCGGGACATCGCTTTGTCTGGTGCTGATATCACGACTGCGCGATCGGCATTATTGCCGAACATCGATGCGAGTTTTTCATCTGGCCGATATATTCAGGGGCCGCGATTGCGCAAATACGATGTTCCAGTTGGCATTGATACGCTCACAGGCAACATCATTTATGAACAAAAGGATATCAGTCAAAGCAAAACGGAACGCAACTCGCATCGCGCCTCGGTAGAGTTGACGCAAACGGTGTGGGATTGGGGCAAGAGTTGGAACCGATTGACTCAGGCGCGATTGATGCAGGATAACGCAGAATACAAACTCATTGGCCAGCGGAATAGCGTAATCTACAACGTTCAGGAGAAGTACTTTGAGCTTTTAAAAGCGATCAAGCTGGGCAAAGTTTATGAAGAGGCTGTTAAGCGGAGCGAAGAACAGCTCAATCGCACGCAGAGCATGTATGAAATTGGCGCTGTGGCGCTGGCGGATGTTTATAAAGCGAAGGTTGCACTGGGAAACGATCAGATTAATTTGATCAATCAGAATAATACGATCATCATTGCCCGCGCGAATCTCAATTATGCAATGGGAATTGACCCCAATAGCCCAACCGAGATTCAAGAAATTGAGAGCGGCAGATTAGAAATGCCATTTACTATTGAATCTGCATGGGCGCTATCCCAGGAAAAAAATCCAGACATTAAGCGGTATGAGCTGATGTTGAAGAACTATCAGTATGCAGTCCGTAATGCTCGGTTGGCCTATTTGCCTTCTATCTACGGTTACGTAAGTTACTCGCGCGACAATGAATATTTCGATCGAGTCTACAATAGCAAGCTGGATGAAAATTATGTGGCATCTTTGGGATTACAGATGAATCTAAATATCTTTAAAGGATTGGCAGACCACGCCGAGCTTAGCCGGCAGAAGATTAATTATGCCAAGGCAGAGGAGGAATTGATCGAAAGAAAGCGCTTGCTGAAGGTGGAGGTGACGCAGGCGTTCAATGTTCTGAAGGCGAACCGAGAAATCATTGAGATCAACAAGACGAATTTGGTCGCGGCCAACGAAGATTTGAGGTTAGCGCAGGAGCGATATAAAATTGGGGCTGGCACATTATTGGAAGTGATCGATGCACAGTTGGCGGTGACGCAAGCTCAGAGCGCATTGGTCAGCGCGGAATATAACTTCCAGATTGCATTAAGCTATTTAAAATTACTGGTGAACGCTTTGCAAGAATAGTTCGCTGAAATTTGAAAAGACTAGTCATCAGGAGTGAGAAATGTCGCGAAAGAAATGGATCATCGGGGGAATTGTAGCGGCGGTGGGAGTGATCGCGCTGTTGGTCGGTTTATCTGGCAGCAAATCGAAAGAGGTTGCGGTCCAAGTCGAAAAAGTGACCCGTGGCAACATTACCCAAATGGTATCTGCCTCTGGGAAGGTACAACCTGAGGTGGAGGTCAAGATTTCGGCGAATATCAGCGCTGAGATCATCGGCTTGTACGTGAAAGAAGGCGATCAGGTGAGAAAAGGGCAATTGCTGGTCGAATTGGACCGCACCAAATATCTGGCAGCAGTCGATCGAGCTCGCTCGAACAAAAAGTCGCGCGAGGCAAATTTGCTGCAGGCCCAGAGTGTTTATAAGCGGACAGCAGACCTCTATCGACAGAATTTAACTTCCCAGGCGGATTTAGAGAAAGCGGAGGCGGATTTAAAATTGGCCGAAGGCCAGTTAGAACAAGCCGAGGCAGATCTCAAACAGGCGGAAGACGATCTGACGAAGACCAAGCTTTATGCTCCAATGGATGGAACCGTAACCAAGGTGAATAAGGAGGTTGGTGAGATTGCCTTGGGATCGATGTTTCAGGCGGATGTGATCCTTGTTGTCTCGGACCTGTCACGTATGGATGTGATCTCTGAGGTGGATGAGAACGATGTGGTATTGGTATCTTATGGCGATACAGCCAAAATCGAGGTCGATGCCATTCCTGATACCGTGCTGAAAGGATATGTCCGTGACATAGCACACTCGGCGACCACTCGAGGGAAGGGCACACAAGATGAGATCACCAACTTCGAGGTCAAAATCGCTTTGATCGATAAAGAGCCGAGATTGCGCCCTGGGATGTCCGCAACCGTGGATATTGCTACGGAAACGCGGTATAATGTTCTCAAAGTGCCCATCCAAGCGGTGACCGCGCGAGAACGCCGTGAACTTGCTGAAGGGACTCAGCTCCCTAATGCTAAAAGTTCACGACGAAAGACCCGACCTCAGTCCGATGAAGCTTCAGAACAACAAGCGCCGGAAACGATCAATGATGAACTCGTTGAAGTCGTCTTTGTGGTGGACAATAAAGTGGCAAAAATTGTCCCGGTGAAAACCGGCATCAGCAGCGATACTGAAATCGAGATTATTAGCGGACTGGAGGAAGGGCAAACGATCGTGGCCGGGAGTTACCGCGCCTTATCGAAATTGCTGAAACATGGCAGCATCGTCAAGGTCAGTGATAAACCGATGCTCAAATCCGATTAGGGAATTGATTCATTACAGCAGGACCGAACATGACCTCGAGATATCATGAGGATCGCTGGTCTTCTCAGGTGGTCTGTGTCTGTTTCATTTGAAAATTCAATCAAAGGAATAAAAATGTTAATCGAACTCAGCAATATTGTGAAAATTTACCAGGTCGGAATGGAGAAAGTTGGGGCACTGAAAGGGGTTTCACTGAACATAGAAGAGAACGAGTATATGGCGATTATGGGGCCGTCGGGGTCAGGAAAATCGACCCTGATGAATATTTTGGGTTGTCTGGATACGCCCACGTCAGGGACTTATCGGCTCGGTCGGGAGTTGGTGAGTGAAATGAACGACGATCAGCTGGCCGATATTCGGAATCGGGAGATCGGTTTTGTATTTCAGACTTTCAACTTACTGCCCCGTGCGACGGCGTTACATAATGTGGAGCTGCCCCTAATTTACAATGGAACTCCCGCTGCTGAGCGTCGTCAAATTGCGCAACAGGCGCTTGAAATGGTGGGCTTGGCTGATCGAATGAACCATAAACCCAATGAATTGTCTGGTGGGCAGAGGCAACGGGTGGCCATTGCTCGTGCCCTCGTAAATAAACCTAAAATCATTTTGGCTGACGAACCGACCGGAAATTTGGATACGCGGACTGGCGAAGAAATCATGGATATCTTCGAAAAATTGCATGAGAGTGGCAATACTATCGTCCTGGTAACGCACGAAGAGTATATCGCCGAGCACACCAATCGGATCGTGCGGTTGCGAGATGGCAAGATCGAACGAGATGAACGACTCAATTGAACTCGAGTAAATAGAATGAAAAGAACGATAATTGAACTCTGGGAACAGCTCAAGATCGCGTTCCAAGCATTGGCCTCCAACAAAATGCGATCTTTTTTAACGACTTTGGGCATTGTGATCGGAATCGCCACGGTGATTGGCATTCATTCGATCATTCAGGGGCTGAATCGGTCGTTTTATACTTCTATTTCAGCTTTAGGATCGGATACGCTCTATATTGACAAATTTTCATGGTTTTCCCGGGTGGATTGGTTATTGGCGCGTAATCGCAAAGACCTCACCTTGGAACGCGAGGGGATGGCGATCAAAAAGTACGCGACGTTGGTGAAAGCCGTTGCTCCTGTCGTGAACGGCAACCGAACTGTTAAGTTCCAGAGCGAAAAATTGAAAAATGTCCAGGTCACTGGCACAACAGAAGAATATGCGATCACTTCGAATATCGTTCCAGAATTTGGTCGGATGCTGACTCAGGCTGATGTGCAACATCGCCGCAATGTCTGTGTGATCGGTTGGGAAGTGGCCAATCGCCTGTTTCAGAAAAAGGATCCGTTGGGGCGGCGGATTAAGATCGGGGATCATGATTTTCGTGTCATCGGTGTATTGGAAAAGCGCGGTAATTTTCTGGGGCATAACTTGGACGCACAAGTGATTATTCCTATCGGCGTGTTTCAGAAGCTGTATGGTTCCAGGCGCTGGCTCACGATCCAGGCAAAAGTGGTCGATCCTACGATGATCGAGGAGGCGAAGGATGAGATCACTGGGATTTTGCGCCGCGTTCGCAAGGTGCCTCCAAAAGCTGAAAATGATTTTGCTATAAACCAGCAAGATATGATCGCAGATTTATATAAACGGCTCACTGCGGCGCTTTATGCCGTAGCGTTCGGTGTCGGCTCGATCGCTCTGATCGTTGGCGGCATTGGGATCATGAATATCATGTTGGTTTCGGTAACCGAGCGGACGCGAGAGATCGGCATCCGAAAGGCGATTGGCGCACGGAATCGCGATATCCTTCGCCAGTTTCTCATCGAGTCGCTGGCAGTCAGTGCAATTGGAGGGATCATCGGCATTCTTGTTGGCTTTGCAATCGCCAAACTCGTGGCTTCCACTACTTTTCTTTCAGCTTCAGTAACACCGTCATCCGTAATCATCGGCATCTTATTTATTGGATTGGTGGGTATTTTTTTCGGTATTTTTCCAGCTTACAAGGCGGCCAAATTAGATCCCATTCAAGCGCTCCGCTATGAATAAATAACCACTGGTCGCCAAACCGAGCGATATGATCGCGCGTTAGAAGAGCAAAAGTTCTTTTGCGACTGCGGCGCGCTCCCAAATTTTGAATCCCTGGCTAAAATTCAGCCAATTTCTGCATAATACCAGAGCCAAGAAACCATTATGGATCTTAGAGAGACAACAAAAATCGCGTTTGATGCCTTGCGGGCGAATAAATTGAGATCATCCTTAACCACCTTGGGCATTGTTATTGGGGTGACGACCATCATCGGCATGATGTCCATTGTAAAAGGATTGCAAGATTACATGGTTGGAGAATTGAGCGTTTTAGGGACCAACACCTTTCAGATTCAGAAATACCCCGCCATCCAATTGGGGGAGATGGATGAAAAATATCGCAATCGGAAGAATTTGAAGATGGAGCATGCCAGAGCAATTGAGCAGAATGCAACTCTGGTTCAAGCTGTAGGTATCTCGGCCTACAGTTGGGGGCAGGCGGTGAAATATCAGGATAAGAAAACCAATCCCGATGTGGTTTTGATCGGCGCGACCCCTGGGTTTCAGACTACGTTTAACTATTTCGTCAATGAGGGTCGGTTTTTGAACGAAGCGGACATCGAATATAATCGCAACGTGATCGTCCTGGGATTGGATGTAACTGAAGTACTGTTCCCGCATGAAAGTCCCATCGGCGAATATGTCCGAGTTGGCCCCCAACGGTTTCGTGTGATCGGCATTTTAGAACGACAGGGCAAATTGCTTGGAGAAAGTCGAGATAACCGCGTCATCATCCCGATCACCACGTTCCAAAAGTTGTACGGCAGCGAGCGAAGCATCGAGATCAATGTCAAGGTGGCTGACCCCAAGTTGATGAATCCTGCCATTGATCAGGTAACTGGAATTTTGCGTAAGGTGCGGAAAGTTCCCCCTGGCAAACCGAACGATTTTGAGATCGTCACCAGCGAATCGATGATCGCCACGTTCAATGATCTGTCTTTAGGTATTAAGCTTGGCGCGATTTTCATTGCAGCGATCTCGTTGGTCGTCGGCGGAATTGGAATCATGAATATTATGCTGGTTTCGGTGACAGAACGGACTAAAGAGATCGGCATCCGCAAGGCGATTGGAGCCCGACAAATCGATGTGCTTTGGCAGTTTCTAATTGAAGCAATCTTTTTAGGGAATCTGGGTGGCGTCATCGGGATCGTGCTGGGGGTTTTGGTTGGTTTGTTGGTCGGAGCTGTCACTCCGCTGCCCACCTCAATCCCCATCTGGTCGATCTTCTTGGGCATTGGTTTCTGCAGCCTGGTGGGTATTGTTTTCGGCGTTTATCCTGCCAGAAAAGCAGCTCGACTGGATCCCATCATCGCTCTGCGCTATGAATAGGCAATACAGGACGAGGATAATTGATTATCCAATTCAATTGAAATACAAAGGACCTCAATTTATTTTTATTGAACAATCCATTTGGGAGGAAAAAAATATGCAATGTACGACAAAGGAGATCGATGGGGTGTTGGTCATTGAGATTCAGGGAGAAATCATGGGAGGAGCCGACTCGGAAGTGTTCCGAAACATAGTTTATTCTGCAATTGAACGGGAGCAAGTATTTATCGTGGCGGATTTGAAGGGAGCGACCTGGATGAACAGTTCTGGGTTGGGGATGCTAATCAGCGGTCTGACTACATTACGGAGTAGCGGAGGCGATCTGAGGTTAGCGAATCTATCGGAAAAGGTTCGTCGACCTTTGGAAATCACCAAATTAGAGTCGGTTTTCTTGACTTATAACTCGGTGGAAGAAGCTGTGACCAGCTATCAAACCAATTAGGGAGGAAAAATTATGTCCGATCTCACCCGCGAGGAATTGCTGGATAGATATCGCCGCGGAGAATCATTTCGAGGTATGGATCTTTCGGGGATTGATCTATCATACGAACATTTGAAAGGTGCAAATTTCGAGCAGGCCGATTTATCGAATGCGCATCTCCAAAATGCAAATCTGGAGGGGGCTAATTTTACGCGAGCAAATTTGACCGGGGTCTTTTTGTTCGGCGCCAATTTGATGGGAGCGCAGTTCGATGAAGCGAATTTGTCCGATGCGAACCTCCAGGATACAAATTTAGAAAAAGCCAGCTTTCGGGCGGCGAACCTAACTCATGCAAAGCTGTTTGGAATCCATGCGCTGAACGCCGATTTTCAAGCCGCGACGATTATTGCCGGTCGGCTAAAGCGCGCGAAACTGATCGGCGCGAATTTTAACAGAGCGGATCTGTCCCAAGCCCATCTGGAACGAAGCGATCTTACCAATGCGAATCTGGATCAAGCCAAACTTATTGGCGCCTTTCTCAATGATGCCTGCCTCGATGGCGCCAGTATGGTTGGGGCGATCAGATGAGCGTCTCAATAACCAATTGTCGTTTCGGGTCTCTGGACGATCAGGATCGCCCTGATGTCGGAGATGATCTTGAAAGGACCAATGAGGTGCAACCATCTCCTTTGTCGCTTGGTAACGAGAAAAGACAGTTAAAACATGGAGGTTTGCTCATCATTCACCAGCTAGTACAATAGTGCCAGATTCATCATCCACGATTTGCCATCCTTGGTCTTCTCTGGAATGAAAACCAGTCATTCCATTTTCCCGCTTGCATTTCAGAAAATTAACTGTTATATTTGGAACTTGCAAAGTCATGACAGAATACAATGGTCATTTGGATTTGTTAAAGAAAAAAATATTGGAGACAATTGCATGGAACCAATTCGTACGTTCACGATTCTTCCGAGGCTGCCAGAGAAGTTAGAACCGCTCAAGAAAATCGCCTATAATCTATATTGGAGCTGGAATCATGAGGCCATCGATCTGTTCCGAAGAATGGACACGGATCTATGGGAGGAGACCAATCATAATCCAGTAAAGATGCTTGGCGAGATCCGTCAGGAGCGACTGGAGGCACTGGCCGAAGATGAGAGTTTTGTCACTCATCTCAATCGTGTCTTAGAGAATCTGAATCGCTATCTTAACGAAGCGGCTTGGTATCAGAAGAAGCAGAATAGTCGGGGTTCTGAGATTAAAATTGCCTATTTTTCTGCAGAATTCGGTTTAACTGAGTGCATCCCCAATTACTCAGGCGGCCTCGGTGTGCTGTCGGGTGATCATCTCAAATCGGCCAGCGATCTGGGCTTGCCGTTCGTGGGAGTTGGCTTGCTTTATCAAGAGGGATATTTTCGCCAGTATTTGAACAACGATGGCTGGCAAGGCGAGCTTTATCCCGAGAACGATTTTTACAATATGCCGGTGCAATTGCAGACGAATGATGATGGCACGCCCGTGCTGATAGAACTGGATTTCCCGGGGCGAAAGGTCTATGCTCAAATCTGGAAGGTGGAGGTTGGAAGGGTCAATCTTTATCTTCTTGATACCAATATTGTGCTTAATAACGAGGTGGACCGCAATATCACGGATGAACTTTATGGTGGAGATTATGAAATGAGGATCCAACAGGAGATTGTTTTGGGAATTGGGGGAATGAGGGCGTTGAAAGCCCTGGGGATTCATCCAGTGGTATTTCACATGAACGAAGGGCATTCTGCTTTTTTGGCGTTAGAGCGGATTCGCTGTGCCATTGAAGATTATCAATTGAGTTTTGATGAGGCAAAAGAATTGGTCCGCTCCAGCAATATCTTTACAACTCATACACCGGTCGAGGCGGGCATCGATCAGTTTGAACCCCAATTGATCGAGCGATACTTCAATGATTATATTCCAAAGTTGAAGATCAGTAAAAATGAGTTTATGGCCTTGGGACGAAAAAATCCCAATGATCAGTTCGAAAAGTTTTCAATGGCTATCCTCGCCATTCGGCTCTCCAGTTATGTGAATGGTGTGAGCAAACTCCACGCTCAAGTTGCGCGTGAGATGTGGCGCGATATGTGGCCCCAAATTCCCATCGAAGAAATCCCGATAACCTCAGTGACCAATGGGATCCATCCTGGATCGTGGGTGTCCAAGGAGATGGCAAATCTCTATGATCGCTATTTAGGGCCGACGTGGTTGCGGCGCTCCGAAGACCCAGCCATCTGGAAACGAGTTGCCCAGATCCCGGCTGAAGAGTTGTGGCGGACCCATGAACGACGGCGCGAGAGATTAGTGGCTTTTGCGCGACGACGATTGCGGTTGCAATTAGAGCGACAAGGGGCGCTGCCATCAGAGCTCCGCAAAGCAGATGAGGTACTCGATCCCGATGTCCTTACCATTGGGTTTGCTCGCCGATTCGCCACTTACAAGCGCGCTACGCTGATGATCAAAAATATTGAGCGCCTCAAAAAAATTTTAAACGATAAAAATCGGCCAGTCCAAATTATCTTCGCAGGCAAAGCGCATCCTAAGGACACGCCAGGCAAAGAATTTATTCGAGAAATCATCCACCTCACTCGGCAGGACGAATTCAGGAACTCCATTGTGTTTCTGGAAGACTATGACATGGATATGGCACGCTACCTGGTGCAAGGCGCTGATGTTTGGCTCAATACGCCACGTCGGCCCAAGGAAGCCAGCGGTACCAGCGGCATGAAAGCAGCGGTCAATGGAGGAATTAATGTCAGCGTGTTAGACGGTTGGTGGGATGAGGCCTATTCTCCCAATATTGGCTGGGCAATCGGATCTGGTGAAAGATACGATGATCCCCGATATCAGGACCAGGTCGAGTCAGAAGCACTTTATGATTTGCTTGAAAAAGAAATCGTCCCCCTGTTCTATGATCGTGGCAAAGACCATCTGCCGCGAAAATGGATTGAGATCATGAAGCAATCGATCATGGCGATCTGCCCAATCTACAACACAAATCGCATGGTGATGGAGTATACTGAGCAATTCTATGCCCCGGCATATAAAAAATATCAGGGTTTGATCAAGAACAATCTGAAAAAGACCAAAGAACTGGCAAACTGGAAGAAGAAATTGGCGAGCAACTGGCGAAATATTCGGTTCATCACCATAAAAGAAGAAGATGAGCAGGAACATCAAGTGGGATCGAGCATTCGTATCGAGGTCAAAATTTCCCTGGGCGATTTGAAACCAGAGGATGTCAGCGTAGAGATCTATCACGGTTACATCGATACCGAAAACAAAATTGTCAATGCCTCTGTGGAAAGGATGAATTGCGTGGAACAAAGCGAAAAACAGTGGTACTTGTTCGCTGGAAGTTTTCCCTGCCGCTACAGTGGATTGTATGGGTATACCGTTCGCGTAGTTCCTGCCAGCGATTGCCTCTCAAATCGCCATGAGACTGGATTAATTCTATGGGCCAATTCACAAACCTAACCCATCTGAGCACCTGTTTGGTGGGTATGTTAACAAAAGTGAGATGCGTGAGGGGGCGCGCTAGTCAAATTGGTCGCGGCAAGGGTTATCAGAAATGGCATTCTCCTCAAGTGATATCATAAAGTTCAATGGAATCCAAATATGTTTAAAATATCGGTCACGACCCAAATATCCTCAGCGCATCGATTGCGCGAATATGACGGGGCCTGCGAAAATCTACATGGTCATAATTGGTTGATCCGCGCTACGGTCGTCAGTGATCAGTTAGATGCGCTCGGCATGGTCTATGATTTTAAGAAGCTCAAGGCCCATTTGCGCGAAATCACCGATCCGTTGGATCATCGACTGATCAATGAAGTGCCACCATTTGATATGGTGAACCCAACTTCAGAGCAGATCGCCAAGTATATTTTTGATTCATTGGCCCCCAAATTGCCAGCGCCACTACGCCTTGCATCGGTTGAAGTGGGGGAGTCAGCTAATTACTTGGCATGTTATGAGCCATCATGCTGAAAGTTAATGAAATTTTCTATAGCCTTCAGGGCGAATCCACATTTGCGGGGCTGCCGTGTTTATTCATCCGTCTGACTGGTTGCAATTTGAGATGCCAGTATTGCGATACTCGCTATGCCTATGAAGAGGGATCGGAAATTGCCTTGGACCAATTATTGAATCACCTTTCAAATTACCGATGTGAATTGATTGAAATTACTGGCGGCGAGCCATTACTGCAAGATCAGGTCCCAGAACTGGCGAAATCGTTGATCAATCGGGGCAAAACCGTACTGGTTGAAACCAATGGGACCCTGGACATTGATCGGTTGCCAAGATCGGTCATTCGGATCATGGACATCAAATGTCCAAGCAGCAACGAGTCCGAAAAAACCGATTGGGGCAATATCGCTCGTTTAAAATCGCAGGACAATGTCAAGTTCGTGATCGGAGATCGGGCAGATTTCGACTGGGCGGTAACGATCGTTGAACAATGGAGTTTATTGCACCGATGCCATGTGCTGTTTTCCCCTGCTTATAGCGTGTTGGCGCCTGAAAATTTGGCCGAATGGTTGCTCGAGACAGGCTTGCCGATTCGGTTCAATTTACAGATTCATAAATATATCTGGCCTCCCAATCGACGAGGGGTATAAGCTATGGATCAAGCCGTGGTTTTACTGAGCGGGGGAATCGATTCTACGACCACCCTGGCTATCGCAAAAACTCAGGGATTTGCGCTTTACGCGATCAGCTTTGATTATGGTCAAAGACATCGGCGCGAATTAGAAGCAGCCAGCCGCATCGCAAACCATTTTGGGGTTCGGCAGCATCTTGTCATTGCTGTAGATTTAAAGGCGATCGGAGGGTCGGCATTGACCACCAGTATTGAGGTTCCCAAGCATGAGGCATTGGACCAATCGCCTGTCTTCGTCCCGATCACCTATGTTCCAGCCCGAAATTTGATCTTTTTATCGCTCGCATTAGCATGGGCAGAGGTGCTCGAGGCGTATCATTTGTTCATCGGCGCCACAGCGGTAGATTTCTCGGGCTATCCAGACTGCCGTCCCGAATTTCTTCGCTCGTTCGAGCAAACTGCCAATTTGGCCACCAAAGCAGGTGTTTCCGGAAAAAAATTCACTGTTCATGCTCCGCTCTTGCACCTCAGTAAAGCTCAGATCATTCGGACTGGAGTTGAGCTGGGAGTGGATTATTCATTGACGTGGAGCTGTTATGATCCTCAATTGGATGGCACGGCCTGTGGCCGTTGTGATAGTTGTTTGTTTCGAAAAAATGGCTTTCGCCAGGCTGGCATCCCAGATCCGACCCGCTACCACACTTCTGGATAAGAGGGGCTAAAATTGCGTGCCATTATCCAATAGTGTCAGGGGGTAGGATAAAAATCTAGAAGTCAATTCGAATTTAGCAGGATGGTTCGCTGATCAACCACGCTGAAACTTATTGGGCTCATATTCCATTTCGGTTCAAAATACGCTGGAATTCAATTAAAAATTTGATCGCTCCGAATCGCAGCCATGCGAACGGAGCTGGGAGGGATGAATATTTCATGAATCAAGATCAATATGAAGGCTTGACCATACTCAAGGCGAGCGAAACTCGGTATCCGTCCTCGCCAGATGAAGCACGATTGGAATGTTTTGATAATCGCTATCCAGATCGCGATTACTGGGTGACCTTCGATTGCCCCGAGTTCACATCGCGCTGTCCCATCACCAATCAGCCTGATTTTGGCAAGATCACGATCCGCTATATTCCTGATCGAAAATGCATCGAGAGCAAATCGCTGAAGCTCTATTTATTCTCTTTTCGAAATCATAATACCTTTCATGAGGAGGTGGTGAATCGAATATTGGACGATCTTGTGGCAGCATGCCAGCCGCGACGGGCGATTGTGATTGGGAATTTTAATCCCCGCGGGGGGATTAGCATTAAGGTTGAAGCCGAATACCCAAAAACAAAGACAGAAGAAGCTGCTCCTCTCACATAAGTCGTTCTCAGAGAAGCAGCCGATATTTTCGGTTCAGTGAGATCAGAAGTGGACGATTGTGAGATAGTGGTGAATTGTCAGGCTGTCTCAAAACAGCAAAGCGGCTGCGCCAAAGAGTCCGGCATCGTCGCCCAGCGCCGCTGGCACCACTCGGAGATGCTCTCTCGGACCTTGGTTGATATTTTCGTCAAGATGTTTTTTCATTGTCGGGGCAAAGAACGACCAGGCATGACACACGGAGCCGCCAATAACGATGACATCTGGATCGATGAAATTGGTGAGAATCGCAAGGATCTTGCCTAAATGAACGCCGTATTGTTCCCAGGCCGCAATCGCCTCGGTATCTCCGTTTTGGGCGAGTTGGAAAATGTCCTTCGCAGTCAAATTTTGCTGAGTGATTTTGTGATAGATCCAGGTCACCGAACGAGCAGAGCCATATTCCTCAAATGTACGATCCAGATATGGCGAACGCCATACTTCCGCTGCAGTTCCAGTAGCGCCTTCAAAGATCTTTTTGCCGATCACCAGGCCACAGCCGAAACCTGTGCCCAGCGTTGCTCCACAGACGATATCCGCATTTCGTGCGCTGCCGAACCAGGCCTCGCCCAGGACAAAGCAATTCCCATCATTGTTAATCGCCACCCGCAGACCGAAGTAGTTCTCAAGGGTCTGCTTCAATGGGAAATGGTGCAGCGTGGGTAAATTAGGCGCTTCCAGGATGATCCCCTGTTTTAGATCGAGCGGGCCTGGAGACCCAATGCCAATGCCATCAATCTGACCTACTCCCATATCTTGCTGCTGCAAGATTTGTTCGATGCCCGAGATCATGCTGCCAACGATTTCATCGCCTGGTCGCTCGCTTTGCGTGGGAAGCGTCAATGGCTCACCGAGAATTTTCCCTTCAGAAGTAACCATCCCAAACTTCATTTTTGTCCCACCAAAGTCGATAGCAATTACTTTTTTGGTCATATTCATGTTCCTATCTTTTGAATGATGCAACAAATTCCAATTCCCGAAGCGAGGGAATCAGTATTTTTATTTGACCAATTGCACGAGTTGATCAACGGCGCGTGTGATGGTCCGATCATCCATGCAAAAGGAGAGCCGAAAATATTTTTCACGCCCAAACCCTTTGCCGGGTACGACAAGAACTCGCCGCTCCTTTGCCCGTTGAATGAAGGCCAGATCATCGCCGCCTGGGGCTTTGGGAAACATATAAAAGGTTCCCTCAGGTTTTACGATCTCATACCCAGCCTCGGTCAGACGTTGATAAATGTAATCTCGCTTGCTTTCATAATAACTCACCTTAACGGTCGCATGAAGCAATTCGCCGACCGCTAATTGCATCACTGCGGGGGCATTGATGAATCCCAAAATGCGCGTGCTGAAAATTAGCCCATCGATCACCTTATTCACGTCATTCATCGCTGGATTAACGGCGATATAGCCAATTCGATCGCCAGGAACTGCCAGCGATTTGGACCAGGAGTAAGCCATAAAGCTGTTATCGTAGAGCGGAACAATCGATGGCGCTTTTCGGCCGTCAAACACGATCTCTCGGTAAGGTTCATCCGAGATCACATAGATCTCCTTCTGATATTTTTTCTCTCGGTCTTTCAAAAGCATTACCAGACCCATGAGTGTTTGTTTGTCGTAGACTTTGCCAGTCGGGTTATTGGGGGAGTTGATGATAATGGCTTTGGTGCGAGGGGTAATTTTGCGATCAAATTCGTCCAAATCCAAATTGAACTGGTCGTCAGTTTCAGCGATTACAACCTTACCTTGCTGATTGTGGATATAAAAAATATACTCAGAAAAATATGGTGCAGTGATGATCACTTCATCGCCAGGGTCCATGATGGTTTTGAGAATGACGTTGATTGCGCCTCCAGCACCGCAACTCATAATAATATGCTTCATCTCAGCGTTGAGCATATTTTTCTGTCGCAAATATAAAGCGACATTCTCTCGGACGTCTTCAAAACCTGCGTTGGACATGTAGCGATGTCGGCCTGATGAGGTATTATTGGCGATTTTTTGGAAGACTCGAAAAAATTCCGGAGGCGGCTCAAGAATTGGGTTCCCCAGGCTCAAATCATATACATTTTCGGCGCCGTAAGCCAATTTCATTTCCTTACCAATTTCAAACATGCGCCGAATCCAGGAACTTTGCTCCATCGCTTGACTGATATACTTTGAAATCATTCACTCACTCCTCAAACTGATCGTCATCGGAATCATAATTAGCTATCGCTTTGCACAATTCGTCCAGTATCATTTGATGAGCTATTTTTTTTATTGGTCTACCATGTACGAAGAGCACTGCCCGCTGCGGTCCACCTGCCACGCCAATGTCCGCTTGCCGTGCTTCTCCCGGGCCGTTGACCATGCACCCCATCACTGCTACGCGCAAACGCCGGGAGTGATCAGCAAAACGGCGACGCAATTCAGCCACAATGTGCGCGACGTCGATTGAGCTTCGGCCACAGGTAGGGCAGGATACGATCTCCATGACCGATCTTCTTAAACGCAGCGCTTGCAGAATCATGCGCCCAGCAAGCACTTCATCCCTCGGATCTCCCGTCAATGCCACACGAATCGTGTCGCCAATCCCTGATTTCAACAACGCCCCAATGCCAATTGAATTTTTAATGAGCCCCAGGGTGCCAACTCCTGCCTCGGTAATCCCTAAATGAAGTGGATAATCGATCTGAGTGGCGATCATCCGATACGCGTCGATCATGGTAGGGACATCCGAGGACTTCAATGAGACCACTAAAGATGCAAATCCCCATCGCTCACAGCGTTCGATACTTTTCAAGGCACTTGCGACCAGCGCTTCAGCGCAGGGGTGACCATATCGGTTCATCAGCTCCGATTCCAGCGAGCCGGCATTTATGCCAATGCGGATCGGGATGTTTCGCTTGCTGGCCTGTTCTAAAATGCAAAATAAATGACGCTGGGTTTTGATGTTGCCGGGATTGATGCGAATTTTGTCTGCACCGGCTTCAATGGCGAGCAGCGCAAGCCGATGATCGAAGTGGACATCGGCCACCAAGGGGATGCGAATCTGGGCTTTTATTGCAGGAATAGCGCGGGCTGCTTTTTCATCTGAGATCGCTACTCGAACTATATCACAACCAGCTTGTTCCAATTGTTGGATCTGGGCAACCGTAGCCGCAACATCGCTGGTCTGAGTTCGAGTCATAGATTGAACCGTGATTGGTGCATCTCCTCCGATCGGAATGCCCCCAACCATAACAATCCGAGAGCGACGCCGAGGCGCAAGTTCATTTGATGACTGCTGAAAAAATGTGTCGTTCATTCCTTTCGGCCGACGGTTATCGGTACGAACTTTTATCAATTGACCCGTCAATATAATAAATCGCACCTTAAAAAGCAATGATTATTGTTGGTGACCAACGGTCATCCAGAAGTATCGCTCGAATAATCGCAAGATTAGAGCGATGCACGAACGAAGGTGTAATGGGAAATTCCCGTGAAAATGTAGGTGAATTGCAGATTGAACCTTAGGCCAATTTGGATTGAAGTCGTTGCAGCCGATGATTGAGTCGCCTGAGCTGTTCGATGCTTTCAAGCGAGGGGTGAAGCTGATCAATAGTTCTGAGGCTTTCCATCGCTCGCTGAACCACCTGGATAGCGCGAGCATAATCCCGCTGGTGATGCTCATAGTATTTGGCCAGTTCTTCATAAGGCTCGACACGAAACGGCGCTGAATCTATCAACTGTTCCCATAGCGCTATTGCATCCTGCCATTGGCCCAATCGTTTGTAACAATAGCTCAGCTTCAGACCAATCTCGTTCCTGGAAGCTAAGTCGCTGCACGTCTGCCACAAAGATTGATAGATCGGGATGTTTCTCTGCCATTGAGCGCTATTATCATAATAGTGCGCCAGAGTCGTCAGATCGATGACGTGTGGCAATTTTTCGATGGGATGCTCATGGATCTGATTGAGCACTATGGTGAGCGCCACTAATGAAAGGATGTCCATTTCATTATGATAAAACACCTGTTTCAATGGAGTGGCATCCCGAGTGCGGAGATACTGAAAATAAAGGTGGGGAATCAGGTAAGACGGGACATCTTCCTGCCGATAAACTTGAAGGATCTCAGTTTCAATATTGGTAAGGCTGCAATCGATCAACCTTCGCTTCCAGATACGACGGGCGGCATGAAGCAAATCAAGATGCTGCGGATCTGACAGCGCACTGGCAATGCGATGATAGACGAAACGATTTTGCAAGAGCGGCCAATCGAAACTTTTGCCATTGAACGAGACGATGCCAGTGAAATTGCTCAGCAACTGATTCATGCTCAGCAGCATGGCTGGCTCGTCTGGAAAATCGATCAAAAAAAACTGTTTGATAACAAACTTCCCGTTTTCAAAAAAACCATAGCCCGCCAAGAAGATATAGGTCCCAGTGCCGCCTGCCAGCCCAGTCGTCTCCGTATCAAAGAACAGCGAACGACTTAGATCGATATCCAGCAGCTTCTCATCTTTGCCTGCCAAGTACAAAAAGAAGGATGAAACATCAGTGATCTGGTTTAGCCGCACCGCTCCATGCTGCTGCTGGAGATCGTAACTTTTGGTCCGAACGAAGCAGCGTCCTCGGCTGTTTCCGATTAACTCACCATCGATGATAGCATCAATGCCAACCTGGTCTGAAACTGGCTGCTTGGGAGTGGTTCGAGGCTGTTGAATCTGCTCGATGAAACGAAGTCGTTCTCTGATGTTCATAACCAAAATTCGTCGTTGAGATGAAAATTCGTGCTATTACACTTCTCAGATAATATTGAGTTCCAACAGCCGATCAGTTGGGTTCTCTTCCTGAGCCCGCATCTTTTCGATCGCGAAAAGCCGAAAATGTGATGCGTTGGGTGACTCCGAAAATCGTCATTGTCATGGCAAATTTGAAGGATAGTGAATGGATAATTTTTTTGCTTAATAAAAATTCATAAATAAACATTGACTCTAATCGAAAAATTTGTATCTTATTGGGACTGAACTTGTGATCATGTGATAAGTTCTAAATTTTTGGAGTTAGATGAAGCGCAACGAATAAATTCCAGCCCAAATTTTTGAGATAGATTATTTCTGTTCGAAGGCGATGGTGAAGGCAATAAGCTTTAACTATCTGCCAAATCTCATAACTGTGACTTAAAATCATCCTGCCTACCATCGGTTGACAGATAGTTCTGCCATCCTCAGGATAGGGTAGTTGCTTTTTCGGATAGCTAATAGAGCGATGTGAAAAAAATTTTGTGATGAAGAAAAAAAAGGGCTGTAACGGATCATTACAGCCCACAGAAAAGTGGAGCTAAGGAGAGTCGAACTCCTGACCTCTTGACTGCCAGTCAAGCGCTCTCCCAGCTGAGCTATAGCCCCATTCATTTGACGGCCTAATTATAAGAATATTTTTCCAAAAAGTCAAGTTATTTTTTTGCAGGATCGCAGTTGCTAATTCGATGCAGAGCAGTTAGAACACTGATGAGGCTTTCGCAACAGGAGATTTTTCGATGCTTAATTCGCGATCTAAATCCGCAGGCATGACAGCTTGAAACGTTTTCATAATTTGGGGACAAACACCAAACATCAACACGATCAATGGCCCGAATTATTTTACATCTGGACATGGATGCATTTTTCGCCGCGATCGAGGAACTGGATCACCCGAGCTATCGAGGTCATCCCGTGGTAGTTGGTGCAGATCCAAAGGGTGGGAAAGGCCGCGGAGTCGTTTCGACCTGCAATTATGAAGCGCGAAAATATGGGATTCATTCGGCGATGCCGATTTCGCAAGCTTACCAGCGATGCCCTTTTGCTATCTATGTTCGACCTCGAATGGATCGGTATATTCAATGCTCCAGAGAGCTATTTGCTTTGCTTGAGGAATTTAGTCCTAAAGTTGAACCGATCAGTATTGATGAGGCGTTTTTGGACATTACTGGATGTACTCGTTTATTGGGACCACCTGAAGAAATTGCGCGGAAGATCAAAACTCGCATTCGGGAACGCCTCCATTTGACAGCCTCTATTGGCATTGCGCCAAACAAATTCGTCGCCAAAATCGCCTCTGACCTCAAAAAGCCAGATGGGTTGGTGATCGTTCCACCAGAGAAGCTATTAGAGTTTTTGCATCCACTGCCGATATCGAAGATGTGGGGTGTTGGGAAGAAAAGCGAGGTGAAATTGCAGGCGATGGGAATCCATACCATCGGCGATTTAGCCCGGCTCTCTCAAGAAGAAGTGATCAAAAAGTTCGGGAAAAATGGTCTCCATTTCTGGTTACTGGCAAATGGTATCGATGATCGGGAAGTGGAGCTCGATCATGAGGTGAAGTCGGTCAGCTTAGAAAATACTTTTGATCAGGATGTGGCTGATGAACAATGCATTCGTGATACAATTTTATCATTAGCAGACAATGTGAGTCGCATTCTGCGTCAGAAACAATTGAAAGGGAAGACGGTCACGCTGAAAATTCGGCTCGAAGATTTTTCAACTTTTACACGATCCCATAGCTATGGCAGTTTTTTTGATTCATCCCAGATTATTGGCCAAACCAGCCTCAATTTATATCGCAATTTTGACCGTGGCAAGAAAAAAGTGCGCCTTTTGGGGATCGCAGTTTCCAATCTCAATACTCAACAAAAAGAGCAATTGAGCTTATTTGATGAGATTAATCCTCAGCAGGAGAAAATCGATCGCGTGATTGATTTGGTTCAAAATAAATTCGGCCCCGATTTGATCAAAAAAGCTAGCTTATTAGACCAGCATAGTCGTCGAATCGGAACAGCCGATCATGAGAAGTGAGGTAGGGAATGAAATTTTTATCGAATCGGTTCACTAAGACCCAACTGAATATTGTCCAGCAACGCATTGAACAAGCCATTTATCAACCGATCTCTGAGTTGAAAATTACTGCTTGGCGCACCAAAGAGCCAGTGCCATTCGAACAGCGTACTTCAGGAGAGAAGCTCAATCTGGCCATTGGGGATCGCTGGGGCGAGTTATTCGACTGTGCCTGGTTCTGTTTTGAAGGGATCGTCCCCGAGAGCGCCGCGGGACAGCGGGTGGTATTACAAATCGACTTGAACGGCGAGGCATTAGTAGTAGATGCCGAAGGAAATCCGCAGCAGTGCTTGACCCCGATTAGCTCAATTTTTGATCGGACTTTGGGTCTGCCTGGCAAAACAATTGTACCGTTTTCCGATTGCGCTCGAGGCGGTGAAACAGTGCTTCTCTGGGCTGATGTGGGCAATAATGACTTGTTTGGATCGCTGCAAAACGAGGGTCGTATTCGAAAAGCCCACATTGCCATCTGCCATGAGGAATTGCGAATGCTTTATTACGATTATGAGGTGCTCCACAATCTTCTTCATCAACTGCCAGAGGATTCGGCACGACATCAGCGGATTTTATATGCATTATATCGATCCGCCACCCATTTGAATCACTTTACAGATGACGAAGCAAAGCGCGCTCGGGCAGAGTTAGCACCAGAGCTGAGCAAGCGAAATGGAGATGCTTCGCTTCTGGTAAGTGCCATCGGCCATGCCCATTTGGATCTGGCCTGGCTCTGGCCGATTCGTGAGACGATTCGCAAAGGCGCACGGACCTTTTCGAACGTGTTAATGTTGATGGAAAAGTACCCCGATTTCAAGTTCGGTGCCAGCCAGGCACAGCTTTATCAGTGGATGAAAGAAAGGTATCCCAGCCTGTATCAACGATTGCAGCAACGGGTGAAAGAAGGTCGCTGGGATCTCCCAGGCGTTACCTGGGTTGAGCCCGATACCAACCTAATTGGCGGCGAATCTCTGATTCGACAATTTCTCTACGGATACCAATTCTTTCGGGAGGAATTTGCTCAGGATATTCCAGTTCTATTCCTACCCGATTCGTTTGGCTATACCGCCGCATTGCCTCAGATTATGCATCAATGCGGCGTTCGCTATTTTGTGACTATTAAACTATCTTGGGACCGGTTCAATACCTATCCCCATCATTCGTTCATCTGGCAGGGCATCGATGGTTCGGAAGTGCTCGTGCACATGCCCCCCGAAGGGACATATAATAGCTCGGCCAGTCCCCAGGCAGTGAAAGCTGCTGAAGCCAGCTATCTGGATAAGGCGGTATCAGAAAACTGTCTCATGATCTACGGCATCGGTGACGGTGGCGGCGGGCCTGGTGTTGAACATCTGGAACGATTGGCCAGGATGAAGAACCTCGAGGGGATCGCTCCAGTTATCCAGGAAAAAGTGGCATCGTTTTTCCAGCGACTTGAGTTGGATCATGAAAAATTGGAGCGCTGGGTAGGCGAACTTTATCTGGGGATGCATCAGGGCACTTACACCACCCAGGCGCGCAATAAACGGTACAATCGACAACTCGAGCTGTCATTGCGCTCCCTAGAATTTTTGGGGGTGCTGGCGAAAGTTATGGCTGGGGCGGATTATCCCAGCCAAAAGATTGAATCGATCTGGAAAGAGTTGCTGCTCTACCAATTCCACGATATATTACCGGGTTCATCGATCACTCGAGTCTATGATGAATGTTTGAAAAGATATGAAATTTTGACGGATCAAGTTAAAGAACTTCACAATCAATTTTTAAATGAGCTGATCGGCAGGATTGGAGGAACGGGTGCGAAACAGCCAATTTTGCTCATCAATCCACTCAGTTGGGAGCGAAGCGAGTGGATTAAAATAGGTGATCGCTGGTATTGTCCCAAAATTCCGTCTATGGGATACAAAGTGATCGACGCTGCAGATGCAAAAGTTGAATTTCCTGAGGTGATTGCCACGCCTCTGCGTCTGGAGAACGAATTTCTTCAGGCAAATTGGGACGAAGAGGGGAATCTTATTTCGATTTACGATAAGCAGCTTCGGCGCTCGGTGCTTCAACCAGGTGCGCTCGGTAATGAATTGACGATTTACGAAGATGATGGGGATGCTTGGGATTTTTCGGTCGATTATCGCTATCGAATTGCTGGACGATTTTTGCTTCAATCAAGCGAAGCCTGGATCGATGGTCCGCAGGCCATCCTTCGACAGGTGAGGCGTTTCGGCAATTCTACCCTCATTCAGACCATAAAGCTAACCGCTAATAGTCGACGCGTGGATTTTGAGACCGAAGTGGATTGGTATGAACAACATCGCATGTTGCGCACATCTTTTCCCCTTAACGTTCTGGCTCGCCAATCAGTGAGTGAAATACAATTCGGGCATCTCGCGCGTCCCACCCATCGAAATACCTCCTGGGAGGCCGCAAAATTTGAGATCTGCGCCCATAAGTGGATTGATCTGTCACAACCAGATTATGGCGTGGCATTGCTGAATGATTGCAAATATGGTCATCATGTTTGTGACAATGTGCTGGATATCAATTTGCTCAGAAGTCCGACTTACCCAGATCCAGAGGCGGACCAGGGCAAGCATCGCTTCACCTATTCGCTGTTTCCTCATCCTGGGGATCATTTGATCGGCGGGGTGATTAAGGCTGGGTATGAACTCAACGCTCCCTTGGAGTGGTTAGCTATTCATCCCCAGACGCCGTCCAAAGCGTTTCTTCCCGAGCTCTCGTTCATTACTGTGGACATCCCCAATGTGATTGTCGAAACGATCAAGCCAGCAGAGGATGGGGCAGGTATCATCTTGAGGCTCTATGAAGCCTATGGCATGGCCAATTCTGCGATACTACACTTTGCTTTCCCCGTTCGATCTGCCCATTTAACGGATCTGTTAGAACGAAATTTGGCTTTAATACCAAGCCAGAACAGTGGCTTTGAGGTCAGTTTTCGGCCACTCGAGATAAAGACTATTCGATTGGAACTCGGTTAATTTGTCACCCGAAGCATATCACCAGTGTTCACGTGTAGAAAAACGGTATCGATTCGAATTTAGCGCCTTTGGCTCGGGGAGAGGTAGGCTGACGCAATGAAAAATCGGCAAGTAGAAGATTCATAGAAAGGAAGCAAGCAAAGAACATGCATTTGTCCCCCTGCAAATCCACGATTTTTCGGGCAAAGAAATCAGTAAAAGATCATATATCTGGCAGAGGATTACACTATTCAACATGAGGAGGAACCAATAATGAGAACCCCGTTGCAATCCATTGACATCATCTCGATTTACACTCGCCAGGGGCAGCGGATTTTGCTACCAGAGCCGCTATGCCAGTGCACACCAGATATGTACACCGCTTTGCGTGGGATTGCTCGTGATCTCAAGCAATTGGGAGGAGAATTGGTGCTCTCAGATCTGTTTCGCACCTACGAGATGCAGCTGCAAGCACATCTCGACTATGTCACAGGGAAAAAGCCTGCGTATAGCCCGCCGCCAGGGGGAAGTTTGCACGAGGCAGGTCGTGCATTTGACCTGTCATTGGAGGATATCCGAATTCCGCTCAAGAAATTTTGGGAGATCGCAGCCAGTTGGGGCGTTGTTCCGATCATCAGCCAGCCCAAGCCAAGCATGGAGGAGGCTTGGCATTTCGAGAGAAGAGGAAGCCATTTGTTGGTCTACGATTATTATAAAAACGGGAAGGCGAATAATTTTTCTCCCTACCGCGCAATGGCCATCTCATGCATCTTAGCAATCGGCGTGTCAGTGGACGATTTTGCAGGGCAACAGGATGCTGCTTATTTGCAAAGCTGTCTAATTCGCCTGGGCGCTGAGCTGGGAAATATCGATGGCCAAATTGGCATGCGGACCCGAGCAGCTCTGGAAGCGCTCGGGATCGGAGGGAATAGTTTGGCTGATTGGATTATCCAGGCGGAGGATCGACTCCAGCAATTGTTTCCTGATGAATTCAGCATCCGCGTTGAGAGCGAGGAACGGGCAATAGATTACACTACGCCCACCCATATTGATCAATAAAAAAGGCCGGGTAATACCTGCCGGCCATATGAAATCATGATAGAGATGGAAGGATCACGAGCTCTTATGGTCACTGTATCGCTATGCGATGACCATAAGAGCCGCTATGTTTTATGCGCTGATCTCGTGGATATTCTCTTTCACCTTAGTGACTGCTGTCACAATGTCGTTCATATCCTGATCGTCCCCCAAAAGGACAAATTGAGGAAACCAGATCGCCTCTTCGTAACAGGCACGCTCCGTGTTAGGCAGGAAGTAATCGTTATAATTTACGCCAAGATCGATCTTTTTGCCGCGAGAGCCGAAGGCCTGATTTTTGAACAGCGGCTGACGATATAGCGGAATCGAGTAACCAGCGCTGACGATCAACCCCTCTTTTTGCAGCGCTTCAATGAATTTCGTTTTTGGGATATTATTAAAATGTTCCTTTTTGTAACGCCAAATATAAAGATGGATCGAGTTGCGGGTGATTCTGGGATCATCAGCGAGCACCTCAATTCCCTCAATTTGAGCCAAATGGCGATTTAAATATCGGGCGTTTTTCTCACGAAGTTCCTGCATCTGGGGATAGCGTTCGAATTGAGCCAACAACACCGCTGCCTGAAATTCAGTCATCCGAAAATTGCCGCCCAGATAATAGTGCTCGTACCAAACTCCGCCATCCACGCGGCCGCAATTAGCAAAAGAGCGGCAGAATTGGGCGGTTTCGGCATCATTCGTCAGGATAATACCGCCCTCAGCTGAAGTGATGTTTTTAGAGGATTGAAAACTGAATGCGCCTGCATCGCCAATAGCACCGACTGGATGATGGTTCCAGGCAGATCCCCACGCCTGCGCTGCATCCTCAATCACTTTCAGATTATGGCGCTGAGCAATCGCCATCAGATCGTCCATTTCGGCTGGTCGGCCGCCAAAGTGCACAGGCATGATCGCAGCAGTTCGCTCAGTAATCGCTTCTTCTATTTTCCGAACATCGATATTGAACGTATTTAGATCGATATCGACAAAAATTGGGATAGCACCAACATCAAGGATCGCTGTCGCGGTAGCGACGAAAGTATAGGCGGGCAAAATCACCTCATCCCCGCATCCGATTCCCAGCGACTTCAACGCGATAGATAACGCTGTCGTGCCACTATTCACACAGATACCAAATGTCGCTTGATGATAGGCGGCAAACTTTTCCGCAAAGGTCTTCACCATATTTCCCTGCATGGAACCCCATTTGCCGCTTTCCAATACCTGTTTTAAATTGGCCAGTTCGGCATCACCCCAAACTGGCCATTTTGGAAACGGTTTCTTTTTCACCGGAGTCCCACCGGTTATCGCAAGTTTCGCCATTTACATTTCTCCTCAAAATCTATCAATGAATCATTCAGACCAAGAGATCTAACATTTATCTTTCAAGTGTTGCATCATGACCCGATCAAAAAATAACTGAGCCCGTTTTCACCGTAAGACGATCAGTGAAGCTTCAGCAACTGCTTCACCACGGTCACCGCAGTGGCAGCATCTGGGGCGTAGCCGTCGGCACCAATTTCATCCGCGTAGCTTTGCGTAACTGGAGCACCACCGATGATAACCTTCACAGAGTCGCGTAGCCCTTCATCTTTCAATGCCTGCAAAGTGGCTTTCATGTTGAGCATTGTCGTGGTGAGCAAGGCGCTCATCCCGACGACCTGTGCCTGCGATTGGCGAACGGCCTGAACAAATTTTTCTGGAGCGACATCTACACCGAGGTCAATAATTTCGAAGCCGGCGCCTTCCAGCATCATTGCCACCAGATTCTTGCCGATGTCATGGAGGTCGCCTTTTACCGTGCCCAGCGCCAATTTGGCAATTGAAGCCACGCCCGACTCCGCAAATCGCGGCTTCAAAAGCTTCATGCCAGCCTTCATGGCGCGCGCTGCAATAAGGACCTCAGGGACATAAAATTCATTGTTCTTAAACTTCGTACCAACAACATCCATCGCAGCAATTAAACCCTGGTTGAGGATGTCTCGAACCGGGATATTCGCATCGAGCGCTTGTTTCACTAAAGTTTCTGTTTCGTTTGCTTTTCCTGTGATCACCGAGTTGGCAATCTGTTGTAGCAGTTCCATGTTCTCCTCCAGTTTGTTATTTATGAGAGCACCTAAAAATACAATCCTATCAAAATGATCCCATTGATTTATCTGCCGCTCTCTCTTCAGGCATTTCTTTGTTCTTCATACTCTCTCGACCAAAGATATTCCGATTTTCGCAGAAATGACAGATCCATCGATATGATCTCTGAAAAACCCCTTTATCTAATAATGAAATCTTCATCCAATTCATAATCGGCCAGGAGATCGATGACCTTCACCACATTGCGGTGCGAGTTGTTGAGCAGCGGCTTACAATGGGTTTCTATGGTAATGTACTCGACATAAGGTCCGTGCATTAGGGCACGAAATTGTCCTGGCCAATCAACAACCCCTTCTCCGACAACGACAAATTCATGATCATCGCTCGCGGTGCGTCGATAATCTTTGACATGGATGGAGCGGATGTGGTTTCTGATCGCCAGAAAGCCGTATGGGTATGGGATTTCGCCAGCGGCTGCTGCATTTGCCGGGTCCCAATTTGCCTTTAAATTCTTGGAGTCGACATCATCCAAAATTTTGGCGGTATTGACACCGGTATCAGCCCAAAACCCAGGTTCATTTTCAAGCAATAAATTGAAACCGTACCGTTCGGCCAGCGAAGCCATTCGCTTTAAAATGTGGATTACCTGGATGTAGTTGCTTGGTGGTTCTCGATCATATCGCTTGAAGCCGAAAATGATCACATTCCGAGTGCCAATTCGATCCGCCAATCGAAAACTGTCGTAAATGCTTTCTTCAATTTGAAGCTTCAGCAGCTCCTCTTCATTGAGCGCAATCTTAAACAACCCTGGTGAAATCGCAGAAATACTGATCTCATGCTCCTTTACTATCTCTTTTACTAAATTGATCTCATCGTTTGCCACATAGGGCACTCGACCCGTCGTCAGATTCCTGATCTCATAATCCGTGATCCCCCAATTGATCCCATATTCCACTGCCTTCCTGAAGTCTTTGGAAATTTCATCTGAGACGATCGCTAATCGCATTCTCGAATCACCCTCATGTTGACCGGTTAAGCCGTCATGTGTCGTTTTTGTTGAATCATTGGTCACTGAGTCACATCCACGAAGATGAAAGCCGGACCAGGTGCAGCGATGGTGGAATTAATATTAACTTACTTCAACTCATTGGTGAATTCATTGTTCCAGTTATATGGATTAGGTGCTTGATGATGGCCCGTGATTGACTGACGCATGGGCCAACGGATAGTCTTATCAGCCGATAACTTCGTATTAAGCAATATCTCATATTTGATGAGAAAAATATGCCTTATCAGAAAAGAGCTTGATCAAGTGAGCATTTTGAACCTGGCCAACGATTATTAGCTCGATGCCAAGTCTTTGACAGCGTTAACAAGCTGATCGACCTGTTCCAAAGTATTAAAGATATGCAGTGACGCCCGAATGGCATTCAGTCCATGTTCCCCGACGGGGCGAAGTCGGATATTGAACCGCTGTTTAATCTCAGTGATATAATCGCTGTGTTTTGGTAGCTTGCCCGAGATGCGAAATGTGACCATTCCGCCTGAAAGCTGGGGATCGGGAGGCGTTAACAATTCGACGTTTTTGAGCCGAGCGAGCTGATGCTTCAGATAAGCCGCGAGCGAGCGATCGCGGGCTGCCACCCGCTCCATCCCAATGGTATCGAAAAAATCTATCGCAGCTCCAAGCGCAATGATCAGCGGTGTGTTGCGTGTGCCATACTCGGTACCCTTTGCAACGCGTTGCGGCACAAAGCTGAGTTCATCAAGTACATATCGCTTGTCCGAGTGCGCTCCGACATGATTGATGCGCCAAGTATCGAGCAGATTTTTTCGGACGAAGAGGAAACCTGTCCCTTTCGGACCGCATAACCATTTATGCCCGGAACTGGTGTAAAAATCGCATTCTAATGCGTGCAGATCAACCGGCAACATCCCCGGGACCTGGGCGCCGTCCAGTACCAGCCAAATGTTATTTCGGTGGCAGAGATCGGCGATTGCTCGGGCGGGAAGGATCTGGCCAGTGGTGCAAGTGACATGACTAATCATCACTACTTTGGTTTTTGCGGTGAGCTGCGCCTCGATCCGTTCCAGGTTTTCAGCGTCGCTCTGGCCAGGCTCGAATAGTTTTATTTTTATTCCGATGTCATTTGCCAGCGCCAACCAGGGAATTGCGCCGCCAGGATGCTCATGAGTGGTCATTACCACTTCATCATTTCGGCGCAATGGTAAGCCGCGGGCAATGAGGTTCATCCCCTCTGTGGCGTTTCGAGTGAAAGCAATTTCATCAGGATCGCAGTGAAAAAAAAGAGCGGCTTTCTGCCGGACCGACTCGACAAAATCATGGCCCGTTTCCGAAATCTGTTCAAGGTCGAACATTTGTCGTTCAAATGTGTTCATCACTGCATAGGGGGAAGGGCCCAGCCCCCCTGTATTCATGTAGATTAAATCCGAATTTAATGGAAACTGCAAACGGATCAGATTCCAGAATTTTTCATCATCGATCGCCCCTTGTCCTGCATGCTGTGCCAGTTGCTCTTTGAACTCCCTAATGGAAGCAACCGATGGTTTTCGATCAATAATTGGCAAGAACGCCGAACCAGCAATGATCCCTGCTGAAAATCGCTTGAGAAAATCTCGTCGTTTTTGCTTGGCAAGTATCTCAGTCACACAGTTCTCCCGTTGCATTCAATTTCAAAATGCATATTCAACCGATGAATTTGAATTGCAGTATTTCGAATCAAACGATAAAATTGCCATTTTCCACCGCAATGACCCGAGCTGGCGCGGCATCTGCCGAGTAGATGTTCAATGGCAGCGCAATAAGGAAAAAACGGTTGAGATTAATCGCATCGAGATTGGTGAGGTTTTCGATCAGCACCCGGTCGCGCCCAAGAACCAGCTCTTGCACCTCAGCCGAAAATGGTGTATCCGCGCCCAATATTGGCACGTTCCGATCTTCGATGAGGTAAGCGGCTGCATCTGACGTGATCAGAGGGAAATCGATATAGTATTGCCCAGATTCCCAGAAGGCTGACCAGCCAGTATGGATAATAACGGCATCGCCAGGCTTGATATAAAACAGTTGCAGATCCTCATAGGTGATCAGATCTTTTTCCCGCTTTTCACTCAAATGCACAATTGTCGCATAATGCAGCAGCTCGCTCATCAGCAAATGTTCGATGCTGCGGCCATCGGGATGAATGAAACGAGGCACCTTAATATGGGTCCCGCTATAAGCAGTCAGATCCAATTTGAACATTTGCCTCCCAGAGCCAGGATCCAGTAACTGGCTGACGCGGGGAGAGCTGTACCACTTTTCGCGGTATTGCGGCATCCCTTCGTAAAAGGGATGAGAAAGATCGACCACGTGCATGTTCGTCTCGAACGTTAATAGACGCGGAAACTTCTCAATATGGTTTCAAGTTCTGGTTTCAATAGCTCATAGCTTTGAGATCTTACCTGACACCTCGTGGCATAGGCGAGATGGTTCTGTACAACAATCATCGTGATCAAATATGGATAGGGAACATAGATGTTTTCTGGGAGGCCAATCATATAATATGCAGCTTGCTGTCGGCTCGTCCCAGAACTGGTCACATCCTTGATGATCCGAATCGTGTCTGGTGGCACATAATAGCTCCGCAATTCATCCAAGCTCTGTTTGGCCAATTGTTGCGAACTGCGTTGCTGGTCGAGTCGAAGGATCCCAATCTGAATGACAGCCAAAGAATCTGAACCATGGCGCTGAAATAGCTTCACTAACCAATTGGTGGTTTCAAATAATGGACGAACGGGATCGTGCTTCAATAGCGAATCCCTCGCTGCTGACCAAGTGAGCTCCCATCGCCGGTTCGGAATTGAAACGCTGAAGCGATGCTGCTTGTGATAAAAAGTGTTGTCGATGATTTTTGCGGGCTCTGTGAATTCTGGCATTTGGGGGCTAACACCGAAAAAACTCCCTTGTTTGAGTTTGGTCATAAAAGCAAATAGCAAAACCAGAATAATGACCAGCACGAAGATATGAAGCAAATTGTTCTTATAAAGTGAAGCCATGCTGAATCCTTGCTTTGTATTTGTTCGATCTGTCCGGCGTTTGGTCAAGGCCTAATTTAGCAAAATTATGATCAAAGTCAATCAAAAAATCACAAGATTCCCTTGATTTTGATTCATGAATTTTCTATTTTTCTCGCAAGCAAAAATGGATTACGCATCAAGTCTCCGATCGTATCAATTTTTGATTTGGATGAGAATGCCAGAGATCCACCTATGATAGCTCGAGCTTTTGCCTAAAGATTCGAGAGCTGGACATTATTCTCTCGAGATAAGAGAATCCAGCCCGAGTCGGACAAAATGGAATTGTTCGAGCGGGCATGAACCAATAAAGAAGCGAGCGGTACAATGCCAGTCGATGCTTTAAAGCCGAAACATCTGAAAATGCTTTTCATTGCCATGGGATTCGCTACCATGATCACACAAGTGGTGCTGTTGCGGGAACTGGTGGTATTTTTCAGTGGCAATGAAATGACCGTTGGGATCATTCTGACCTTCTGGTTGGTTGGTACTGCTTTTGGCAGCGGACTCTCGGCCTTGTTATCCAAACGGATCAGGCGGCCTGAGCTGCTGTTTATGTTATGTCAATTCATGCTGATGATTTTGCTGCCAATTAGCCTGGTGGTTATTCGGCTGGCCAAAGCCTTTTTTTCCATCCCGCTCGGAGAAACCATCCCACCGAGCCTGATCCTTTTTGTTCCCCTTTTGGCGCTCGTTCCAGCCTGCCTCATTATGGGATTTCTCTATCCGCTCGGCTGTCAAATCCTCAGCCGATTGAAAACAATCTCGGATGTGTCGATCCCTGGACAGGTCTACCTTTACGAAGCCATCGGTTCTGGGATCGCGGGTTTCATTGCCAGCATTTTTTTGTTTCGTTTTTTGGAAAACTTTCAGATTATTCTCCTCATTTGGCTGCTATATTTGCTGTCAGCTCTCTTTTTGGGCTGGATGACTTATCGAAAGCTACGGGCTTGGATTGCCGGTGCTACCGGATTGTTAGGAGTCTTATTCATCAGTTATGCTGCAAAATTCGATGCCGAATTAAATCGTCGGGCTTGGGCTCCGCTAAATCTGCTACGCACAAAAACGACCATTTACGGCAACATCGCGGTGACGCAGTGGGGCGATTTGATCAGTTTTTATGAGAATGGGGTCATCATGTTCAGCCACCCCGATCCCATGGCGGCTGAGGAGGCAGTGCATTTTGCACTATTGCAGCATCCTGAGCCGCGGCGCGTGCTGCTCATTGGCGGAGACGCTGCTGGGATCTTGCCGCAGGTCATTCAGCATCCAAGCGTTGAGCGTGTCGATTTGGTCCTGCTTGACCCAACGGCGATGACATTGGCTAAACAATATATTCCCCCCCTAAATGAAATTTTAAAGGATGATCGCTTCCATATTTGGTACCGGGACGGTCGTTTGTTCCTGAAGCAGTCGGCCCAGCGATTCGATGTCATTATCGTTAATTTGCCCGAACCTAGGACTGCGATGATTAATCGGTTCTATACCCGAGAATTTTTCGAATTGGCGAAAAACCATTTGATGGACCGCGGGATAATGAGTTTCTCAATCCCTTCTTCAGAGAATGTGCTCAGCGAGGAGCAGACTGTGCTGCTAAGCTGCCTGTACCAAACAATGAGAAAATCATTTTTAGATATCGTTCTCATCCCAGGCAGTTCTGTCCATTTTATCGGGTGCATCGCTTCAGGCATTTTAACTAGCGATCTTCAAATTCTGGTCCAGCGGCTCAATCAGCGCCAATTGCATACCCTCTATGTCCGCGAATATTATTTTCCCTTTCGCATGACCCCGGCAAGGATGCAATATATTGCTGAAAAAGTCGTCGAGCATCCAGCGCGGATCATCAATCGCGATTTTCAGCCGATCGGATATTTTTACAGCCTCATGCTATGGTTGACCACTTTCAAGATAGATCTGACTGTTTTGCTCAGAATGTTGACGCAGGGACGAATCTGGATTTTCGCCATGTTTATAGCTGCTGGATGCGTTACCCTCTTGGGTTGGAACATTGCGACAAAAAATCGTCGTGGCCCCAAGTCGATCGTTCCGATGGCGATTCTTATGATCGGCTTTGTCGCCATATCATTGGAGATCGTAATCATCTTGGGCTTCCAAGCGATCTATGGCTATGCATATTATCAAGTGGCGTTGATCATTAGTGGTTTCATGATTGGGTTGATGAGTGGAAGCTGGGTTTCATTAAGAAACGTGATCGAAGCACGATCTCACATCAGAGATTTTATTTTATTTCAAATGATGGGGGTCATATACCCATTGTTCACATGGATGGTATTTTTAGCACTGGCTCAAATTACTCTGCCAGCGATTTTGGTGCAACTTGTCTTCTTCATTTTGATTTCTGGCCTGGGTTTTATCGCTGGTTACCAATTTCCGTTAGCCAATCTGCTTTTATGCCAACCTGGTCAACGGGTCGAACGAGTAGGAGGGACGCTCTACGCTGTGGATCTATTCGGCTCTGTTATCGGTGTTTTGCTCACCAGTATCGTGCTGGTTCCGATTATCGGATTGGGATTTACGGCAATTTTCTTTAGTCTGCTCAATTTCAGCGTTGTCCTGGCGCTGATGCGATTTTGGAAAATGAATCAAGCATAGCAAGGGACGAGTTGCATGCGCCGTCGCGATGGAACGATCCTTTGGCGATCCACCGACAAATCAAATTGATCATTGCAGATTGGCACTCATTCAGAATAGATCACGCAATCTGATCAACACGGACGCCCTCATCTACAGCAACTATATAAGGCTTGCCTCCTGCCCGAGCGATCGCCTCGGCAACCGTTTCGGTATCATTGGGCGCGTAGGCGAACATGCAGCCTCCCCCGCCAGACCCGTTGATCTTGGCTCCAAGAGCCCCAGCCTCCATGGCCGCAGCAATCATGCTATCAATTTTTTTTGTCGAAATCTGCAGGCCATCCCGTAGCTGCTCCTGGTGGGCAAGCAGCAATGCCCCCAATTTTTCATCTTTGACTTGGGGCTGTTGTAATAATCTCTTGGCCTCCTCAGTAATCTCGCGGTTCCGGATAATTGCCTGAAGCAAGCGGAGCTGGTCTGGCGTCAAACGTTGTCGATTGCTTTCCAGATCATTCAGAGTGATGGTCAGGAAATTCAATGTTGGATCATAATTCTGGAGCATCTTCATTGCCTCCAGTGCTCCTCCTTTCACGCGCGCGAGGATCGCTTTCGTATCTTTGGGTTGCAAAGAGTCGCCGAGCACAAACTTCCCTAATTGAGCTGGCAACCGATTGGGAAGCGATTGCTGGGCAGAAAAATCAATGTAGAGAACGCCGCCAAACGCGGCGGCAAAATGGTCCATCATGCCACCTGGCTCATGGAACTCCAATACTTCCGCCGCATGCGCCAGCCGAGCAATCGCTGCGGCATCATTTTCTCTCTGGTCTTCGGCCATGGTGAGCAGAAATTTGATCCAAGCAATGACCAGGGCCGAAGAGCTGGACGTCCCAGAATTGATCGGGATGTTTCCAGTGACTGTACATTGGCAACCTCTATCGATTTGAACCGAATGGCGCTCAAGCACATTGATGCTACTGCGAAAATAATCCCGCTCTTTCAAATAGTGGATTGGTCTTTCCAATTTGATCACCTCACGGTCCCCAATATCCGGCAAGTTGATGATCATCTCATTGCCATCTCTTTTTTGACCCGAGATTCTGATCCGAAGATCGATTGCCGCAGTGATCACCTGCAATCCCAAGTAGTCGAGATGCTCGCCAAATAAGCAAATACGTCCAGGAGCTGAAACGATGAGCTGATTGTTTTTCATTTTTCCTCTTGATTCAAGTTTTTAATGTTCTGGGTGCTATCGTGCGACTTCAACACGCTTGCCGTTCCAAAAAAATCTTAAATATGAACAAATCCCTACTCCAGATGCAGGGGTACTATTAGCTTTGCTAAATGCTGAAAAAAAGAGAGCTGCCTTGGGGGAATGAAACATATAGAGCGAAACGATTGATATTGGCATGCCTGGGCACTCAGAGTGCGTTTTGTTCAACAAAATGTCAAAGCAATTTAAAATGCAGAACCGAGGCGGAAGAAAAAATTGCCCTGCCGCGGCTCTTTCGCTGAGATCGCATATCCGCCATTTATGACCAAAGGGATCTTGCCAAAAATATAGAGACGATGCCGTAGCTCCATCCCGGTCATGGATAGCCATGGAGCTTGTTGAAACGGCAGATAGTGAAGCTGATACACAGTGGCCAATTGATGACCCCAAGCGCTACCAGAGTCAATGAATAATGCGGCACATAGCTGTTCAAAGTAAGCGATCCAGATTTTCAGTCCAAGGTCTTTGATTAGCGGGAAACGATATTCGAAATTGCAATAGAACTGGCGATCACCTTCTAAAGTTAAGCCGCTTCCGCGGATCGCAGAGGCCCCAAGTGACAGCCGCGCTTGCACCGGTTGATCGCCCTGATAGAAACTAGCGCCACCGCGCAGAGCGATGACATGTTCAGCAAAAGGGAGTTCCCAGCGTCGAATCACGGCAAGCCCGATCTGCGAAAATTCAAGAGCGCTCCCCAGCCGACGCGAGGCATAGCGCATCTGGACCGCATACAATCTTCCAGATTTCGGGTGAATATCCGCGCTTATATCCGGTCGATATGTCAGCCAGCTATATCCCAGCGTCACGTAATTAGTCCAGCCCTGGAGCAGCGGATAAACCCAGCCAGCCGTGTCGATCGCCCGATAGGCTTCTCTATTGATGATATTTCGATAGCTGCAGGTCGCACTGAACCATAACAGATGATCGGATAGCAACGATCTCCCATAATTAATGTTCCAGTACCATGAAGCTGTCCCTGACCAATAGTTCTCATAAAGCGGCAAAACTTCGATCACACCTCTCCTCTCATCTTTGAGAGTCAAAAAGTCCCCATGGTCGATCGTGGTCTTATTGATCGAAATCCCAATCGTCGGTGCGTACTGGCGATTGACATAATCGATCCAAAAATGGGGACGCTGGCGATAGGTTACGGCGCCCAAAAAGGTGTGACGTTCCAGAGGATCGGCGGCCAATAGCGCGAGACCAGGCTGCCAGCCCGCTTCGCTTTGATCCGCATAAGGGAGCAAAAGCTGAGGTCGTACTTGCTTGAATGAGCAGTATGGTTTGTGCTTCCCCTCCGTGGGCAATAGAAAAGGGATCGAAGCAGCGCTGGCCGTATTCATATAAGAGAACCGATGAAATGGCAGCCACTCAGTTCCAGAAAATGAAGGATTGATTGGATTGGTTGCTGAAGCCGGGAGCGTGACGATTTGGGTCATATTGCGTTGTTCAAAAGTGACGACGGCCAAACGATCGCCTTTCGGCAGCCAGGAGGGATTGAAAATCCCTCCGGGTGAGTCGGTGATTTGCACAAAATTCCGATCAGCCAAGTTCATGATGTACAGATTTGGAATGCCGTTGCGATAGGAGATAAACGCCAATCTCTGACCGTCAGGACACCACGCTGGATATCGATCATCTATCGGGTCCTTGGTGAGCCAAACCAAACCCGTTCCATCTGGCCGAATACATGCGATATCGCGATTCCCCTGATGATCCCAAATGGAAAAAGCGATCTCTTCGCCTTGGGGGGACCAGCATGGAGTGAACACCTCGGTCCATTCTGGAAAATCTGTAAGGATCCGACGTTGACCAGTCTCAATATTCAGCACAGCCAAATTAGACCGCGTCCCTTGATGAATCGCATATACAATATGTTTGCCGTCAGGGCACCAGTACGGATCCGTAGCGCGTTCATGGGTGGTCAGACGCTTAATGCGAAATGAATTGACATCAACTAAGAATAGATCGTTGATCACTGCACCAGTGGAGACTCTGTGTTGTTGGGAATAAACGATCGTTTTTCCGTCAGGCGACCAGCTAAAAAAGCTGTTGACAAATGGACCCGCGATTTTAGTAATTTTAGAGTTTCGCGTGTCCAGAAGAAAAAGCTCTTGAACCCCGGTATTATATTTTTCAATTCCAACGATAGCGATTTTATTTCCATCTGGCGACCACCGAGCGCCGTAATTGCCCTGAAACGGCGTTGCCAAGACATGGCCAATTTCGGTCGAGAGCACATGCTGGCGATATCTTTTATGATAATGGGCATCAATTTCCGCCTTCCATTCCGAGAACAACTGACGCTCCGAGATGCCGATTGTCTTCTTTAGCGCAAGATTGAAACTATAAGGTCGCTTTCGAAAATTTCGGATCAGCTCACGGATTTTGTCCGGACCAAATTTATATGCAATATATCGAATCAGCGAGTGTCCTTGCTCATAGACCAACCGAGCAGCGATGAGGTCACTGCCGATATAACCTGTCAACTTTTTATAGGGAAGCAACTGATGATGGTATGCAACCACCCGCAACAGCATATCGCGGTGATCGCACCATCGTTCTGCCTCATATTCAGCGATCCCCTCAAGAACCCAAGTTGGGACAAAACCCAATGCCAGCAGCTCACGCCAAAAGCCTGGGAAACCGCGAAATGCCCAAAAATTGACGATATGGGCAAACTCATGGGCAACCACCGCCCGCAGCCATTTCATATCCCCTGTCATATATTTGGTCTCGCTCTGACACCAGATGATAATATAATGGCCGAGCGGCGTCGCAAGACCGTTTGAATAGTCGAGATAATCTGTCACAATAATTGCGGTTCTGCTTGGGGGCTCGGTGCCAAGATCCTGAGTGATTGGATAATAGACCTGTTCTGCGAGCATCGCGACTTCATTCGCCAGTGTTTCGATACCCTGGTGGTAAATGATTCTGAAATGCTCAGTCTCAAAACTCATCCATATCAACTCGGGATGATTCTGGGAGATCGATACTTGGGCGTAGCACTCAATTGAATAGACCAATAAATATGAAACCAATGCCAATGCCGCCAATTTTTTGATATCAATCATAGCGAATCCAGCCTGATGTTTTTAAGTCGCAAGTAAGAACTCAGACGGGGAGCGTTGACGCCAAAACCTATTTTGAATGTATCTTTTATAAAGCTCTCCAACACTCAAATATTTCTATTTTATCCCCGCAAATTTAGGTATCCATTTACTCATGATTGCAGCAGACCAAATTCAGAAACTTAAGCATTGATAATAATAAGAAAATTCCATGTTCATCTTAAAGAAATCTAATTCGTTTTACCGATACAGGAATTTGAAATGAGCTCTGTTTTAGTTCGCTTATAGAAGCATGGCGAAAGCTATCTGGCAGAAATTTCAGGGGCCGCCAAAATTGTCACATCCTACAAGGATAAGCCTTTGGAGATGGTTCATGTCCAGTTCTATCGCTGAGCCTGCCACAGCGAGAAAATCCGATCTAAAATCAATTGTTTTTGCCGCAACATTTCGTTTTTTGAGGCGCATAAGATTTTTCCAGCCGCAGCGCCCTTATGTCCATCCCCGATATTCAATTGTCTCATGATCTCGCCCAACTCCTTTGGGTGATTTTCATGATTTAAATTGAGACTCAAAGAGAACGATAAACTCAGATCATTGGATTTGATGCCCCGATTGAACAGATTTTTAATTTCAAGCACAGCAGAGGCCATTGGATATAATAAATAGGCTAAATTTTTCACCACAGTGCTGGGGCGATTGAAATTCGTGAAATCCAGAATGATTATCTCCCGATTGACATCTTGAGGAAGAAAATAGCTATTTTGCTTGATGGTTTTGAGCATCTCATTCTCCTCAGAGCGATACTGCTGGTAGCGCATTGTCACCTCCTCTTCGAGAGCGACCTCTGCCACGGGTTTGTCCCGAAGCCAGCGCACCAATTGCTTCAAGTAGTTTCGTTTCTCGCTTGGATCGCCCGAACGGAGCCGGATTGTTGCATCAATGATCTTGGCCGGGGTTTCGCGACGCCAGTCTTCGATTGATTGATAATTGAACGAATCAATTTGATCCGTAGCATCCACGAGCTCAGAAAAGTATTCGGGCAAAGGAACGTCGCTACTGAAATAATTATAAATCACCCGCGCGCATGACGGCTGCAGATCAAATTTACCGTTAATCGAATCAATATCGATGTTGCGATAGCTCAACTCCTGCAAATTGCCCTCGTGATGATCGAACCAAAGTCCGCATTGTAAAGGATAAGGGAGATCACAGACAATATCATTTTCCGTGATTGACAGCTCTGTCCGAGCGATATTTCCGGGACCAGCAAAGTAGACCCGATCTATCTTGAACACATAGCTACACAAAGCCGCGCTGACGAC